>DASVHB010000365.1:0-13199 GCA_036379195.1 Pirellulales bacterium | reverse complement strand
AGAGCGTGCGGCAGCTTCGTTCTCGGACTACCGTGCCCACCGAAGCTAAATAACCGAATCTCTGGTATCTTAATGATTCAGGCTCGATTGAGCTTTACTGACCACCTGTGACAAAGGATGCAGAATGCCGAAGCGCACGGGCTTGTGTCTCGACGACATCGACCAACTCACTATTAGGACACCACCGCTTGACCGCCTCGCTTGCTAGCAGCGGTGGCGGTGGTTAGAATTGCCTGGAATTGGGATTTGCGGCCGCTTGCAGCCTCCAAGGGTGCTAAAGTGCCATCGCCGGTTCGCCCGGCGATCTTACGAAAGCAAAGTGAGCCGCGACCGCCGTGGGCGGGCACGCGGCTGTTTTTTTGGCCGTCGCCGCCTGCGGTCTGTCGCGGACTGGTTCCTTCCACGAGAACAACTCGCGATGAAAACCCTCTCTCATTCCGCCGCCGACGAGGCCGGCTGGCAGCCTTCCACCCTGGCGATTCACGCCGGCGAAGAACGGCAAAAGCCGGGCAACGCAATCAGCGACCCCATCTTTTGCGCCTCGACTTATACCTTTGCCAACACGCAGGCGGTGATCGACTTCATCGAGCACAAGCAGCCCCGCGAAGAATATGGTCGCTACGGCAACCCCAGCGAGAAGGTCGTCGAGCGCAAGCTGGCGGCCCTCGAAGGCGGCGAGGCGGCGCTGCTGTTCTCCACCGGCATGGCGGCCATTGTCGGGCTGCTGATGGCCAAGCTCAGCGCCGGCGACGAAGTGGTGTTCTTCGACGAATGTTACCATCGCAGCCGCGAGTTCTGCGTGAAGCACCTTTCGCGGTTCGGCGTGGTCACCCGGCAGGTGCGGGCCTGCGACTACGACGCCATGCAAGCGGCCATCACGCCCAAGACCCGGCTGCTAGTGAGCGAGTCGCCCACCAATCCACACCTCAGCGTCGTCGATCTCCAGCGGTTCGCCGCGCTGGGTCGGCGCAGCGGCGTCGAGACGTTGATCGACGCCACGCTGGCCACGCCCTACAACGCCCGGCCTTTGGCTTCGGGCATCGATTACGTGCTGCACTCGGCCACCAAGTACCTGGGCGGCCACAACGACCTGCTGGCCGGCGTCATCATCGGCAGCGAGGAAAAGATCGAGCCGGTGCGCAAGCTGCGCGGCATCATGGGGGCCATCAATTCGCCGCACAATATCCAGTTGTTGCTGCGCGGCCTGAAAACCTTCGAGCTGCGGATGCAGCGGCACAACGCCAACGGCCTGGCCGTCGCCCGTTTTCTGGCCGAGCACCCGAAGATCGAAAAGGTGTATTATCCCGGCCTGGAAACGCACCCGCATTTTGAAATCGCGCGTCGGACGATGCGGGGCTTTGGCGGCCTGGTGACATTTCAGGTGCGCGACGCCGATTGGCGCCGCACGGCCAACGTGGTCGACGCCGTGCGCATTCCGCGGATCGGTCCCAGCCTGGGGGGCGTCGAGTCGTTGATCGAGCAGCCGCTGGTGATGAGCTACTACGAATGCACGCCCGCAGACCGCCAGCGTTTCGGCATCCCCGACAACATGATCCGGCTGGCCTGCGGCATCGAGAACGCCGAAGACCTGATCGCCGATCTGGCGCAGGCGCTCGAACGGGCCTGATTGTGGGGCTTCACTTCGCCTCTTGCTTCAGTTTCCACTCGCGCAGCGCCTGATCTCGCTCACTCCTATTGTACGATGTGCGGCTTGAAGGTGCGACTCGCTTCGCTCGGCCCACCCTACTTCCCACTTCCCAGGCTCTCACGCCACCGTAGACATCACGCTCCGCGTGATGCGTCATCACGCGGAGCGTGATGTTTACGGTGGCCACAGCCATGCCGTCCACTTACAGCGCCTCCGCCCGCTCGGCCTCGGCCGAAAGACACTCGGCCCAGAGCAGCAAATCGTCGTCGGAGAGACTGTTGTCGCGCATGAACTCGGTCGTCACGCGGGACTCGTAACCCACCAACGACGCCGTCACCTGCAAGCGGCCATTTTCACCATACGTGTATCGCACTTCGACCGGCGAACCGGCCGGCAGCCGGGAGGGCAAATCGCGAATCACGCAAATGCCCACCTCGATGCAGGCGTCAGGCAGCTCGCTCTCGCCCTCGACCACCGTAACCTTCACGCTCGGTTGATTCGCCTGCGAAGTTTTGAAACGCCGGGCGGCCGCGACCGGCAGCGGCGAATTCTTGGGAATAATAATGCGGTTGAGTTGCCGGCCGCTGATCGGATCGGTGCCCACGACTCCCAGGCTGTGCGAATTGATGTTCGTCACGTCAAACTGCGCATGCCCGCCGCCTAGTCCTTGCTTTTGCAGCAGCAAATCGGCGTACAGCGCCGCGCCGTGGGCGACCGCTTCGTCGGCCGAGACGGTCAGGTCGATGGCCCGGCCGGCCAGCTCTTCGAGCATGCGGCGGATCATGGGCATCCGCGTCGAGCCGCCCACCACGACCACGCGGTCGATGTCGGCCCAGGTCAGCCCGGCCTGCATCACCACAATCTCGGCGGTGGTGCGCGTGCGCAGCACCAGCGGGGCGGTGGCTTCCTCGAACTCGTCGCGCGTCACCTCGACCTTGTGCCGCCGCCCCTGATAGTTGACAAACATCGTGGCCTTGCTGCGCTCGGAGAGCGTCTTCTTGGCCGCTTCGGCCGCCAGCCACATGTCTTGCAGCGTTTCGGGTTCGTGGCGCGGGTCGTCGCCCAGTTCCAAGACCAGCATCTCGGCGGCCATTTCGACCAGCTTTTCGTCCCAGTCTTTGCCGCCAAGCTGCACATCGCCGTCGGTGGCGACGGCCTTGAACGACTGGTTGCTCATCTCGACTACCGTCACGTCGAACGTGCCGCCGCCCAGGTCGTAAACCAGCACGCGCAACGGGCGGTCGCCGGCCACCTTGCCCGACCGATCGAGAAAGCCCTCCTGATAGCCGTACAGAATGGCGGCGGCGGTCGGCTCGTTGATGATGTCGAGCACTTCCAGCCCGGCCAGGCGGCCGGCGTCCATGGTGGCCCTTCGCCGTGGTTCATCGAAATAAGCCGGCACCGTGATGACGGCCTTGCTGACGTCGCCAAGCTTGCGTTCGGCGTCGGCTTTCAGTCGTCGCAGGATGTAGCTGGAGATGACTTCGGGCGGCAGCAACTCGCCGCCGATGGGACGGCGATAATGCTTGGCGCCCATGTCGCGCTTGACGCAGTCGGCCACTTTGTCGGGCTCGATGGCGGCGGCCAACACCGCCTCGCGGCCCACCACCGTACCGTCGCGATCGAACAGCACCACGCTGGGCGTAAGGATGTCGCCGTTGGCATTGGGAATGCTTACCGGCCGCCCTTGGCCATCGAGATAGGCGACCACGGAGTAAGTGGTTCCCAAGTCGATGCCCACGGCCGGCGCACGCTCGGGCGTTTTGCCGCCGGCAATGACTGCCGAAGAACTGCTGGCGGGTGCGGCGGCCGACGGGGCGCCGCCGGCATCGTCGAACTGCTTGGCAAGCTCCGCGGCGGCGGATTTCCATTGGGGCAGCAACGACACCCGGCCGCCGCTCACTTCAAACACCCGCGAGCGCAGGGCCAGGCAGAAAGCCTCCCAGCCCAGCGTCTCGGGCGAAAGCAGCCGCATCTGCATGGGCGCCGCCTGCCAGGCCGGATGGATGAACGCCTGCCGATATTGATCGTCGTCGCTGACGGCCGACGCCGGCCTTCCGACCAGCGGCTCGACCGCCGACTGCAAAAAGTCGGTGCCGTGTTTTTTCAACAGTTGCTGAAGATTCGCGGGCATGAGCTACCGATCTTGCCTTGGGCGGCGTACACTGAAACCTGAGCGCTCTTTCACCAAATTACCCACGGAGCCGAAGGCTGGGCAAGGACAATCATGTTCGATCCGTACCGGAAATGGCTGGGGATTCCGGAGGACCAGCGGCCGCCGAATCACTATCAATTGCTGGGCATTGCGCCCGACGAACAAGACGCTGAGGTGATCGAGGCCGCCGTGGTGCGGCAAAGCGCGTTTGTGCGTAACTTTCAATCGGGCAAGTATGGCGCCGAGGCAACGCGGCTACTGACCGAGATTGCGGCTGCCCGGATCTGTCTGCTCGACTCAGGCAAACGCGCCGCCTACGACGCGGAACTAACGCAGGGGCGAACCGGCGGGCGGCTACGTTCTACCGCCCCCAGTGTTCCGCGCCGGTCGGCCGCCGGCGGTTCGGAGCCTGATTTGGGGTTTGCACCGCTGAATGACGACGGCGGCAGGCCCGCTGGTGTGGAAACCCCCGCGGCAACGCCGGCCAGCCAGCGTCCGGCGCCGCAGCCATCGAAAGCGCCCAGCCAAAGCTCAGCGCGCCACCGCGACTTGGCGCCGCCGATCTCGCCGTCTTCGACCACGTCACCGCGCGTGCCGGCGCATGGCGCGCCTTTGCCGGCCAGCCTGCCGCCCACCGTCGACTTGGGCCGTTTACTTCCGCAGGCAGCGGCGCCGCGAGCGAGATCCTCGCGTCTCGGCCCGGCTCGGCCGGCCAGCTATGCAAAACCGTTCAATCCGATCGGGCTGGTTTGGCAGATTCCGCTGCTAGTCGTGCTGTTGATCGCCCTGGTGTTGATTGCCAACGCGGTGGGCCGAAGAATCGCGGCCTCGCGGTCGCCTGCCAAACCGGTTCCCGCCGCGTCGAGGGCTTCGTAGGGCGGGTATTGCCACCGCGGGTTGAGTCAGGCGTAGAGCGCGCGGACTGGCGTGCCCGGGCAAACGACTAAGGGCCGGCCTTGCTGGTCTTCGAGCGTCAACTCGGGCGGCACACCGAGAAGATGGTAGACGGTGGCAACCAGGTCGAGCGGCGCGACGGCGTCGGCGGCAGGGTACGCGGCGTAGCGGTCAGAGGCGCCGTAGACTTGTCCGCCGCGAATGCCGCCGCCAGCCAGCACGGCGCTAAAGCAACCGGGCCAGTGATCGCGGCCGTCGGCACCGGCGCCGGCGTCGCTGTTGCGCTGTCCGACGCGCGGTGTGCGTCCGAACTCGCCCGTCCACACGATCAACGTTTCGTCGAGCAAGCCGCGCGATTTCAGATCGTCCAGCAGGGCCGAAAACGCCTGATCGGCGGGCGGCATCAAGCGCTGCTTCAGGTCGATAAAGTTGCGGCTGTGGGTGTCCCAATAGACGCTGACGTTCTTGATGCCTTCGCTCGGCCAATAGACGGTCACCAACGGCACGCCGCGCTCGATCAGCCGCCGCGCCTGCAACACGCTTTGCCCGTGCGGATGACGTCCATAACGATCGCGCACCGCGTCGGGTTCTTCGTCCAGGTTGAAGGCGCTGCCTCCGGCGGTCGAGCTGAGCAGTTCGAACGCGCGGCGATAATACTGGTCCATCGCCGGTGAGTTCCGCTCCAGTCGTCGCAACTGTTCGTTGACTTTGCCAAGCAATTCGCGGCGGTCATCAAGGCGGGCCAACGAGATTTCGGGCGGCAAAGCAAAGTCGCCGACGTGATAATCGGCATGGCTGGGATCGGCGTCGATGGTCAATGGGTGGTAACTCTGGCCCAGCCAACCGGCGAACTGCCCGTGGCTTTGTTCGACAAACCGGGGCACGTCGTTCTCGACGTGCGGCTTGGGTCGCATCGAAACGAAAGGGGGCAACGGGCCGGCGCCGCGGCCCAACCGCGCGAGCACCGAGCCGACGTGCGGCCAATCGTTGGCCAGGTCGCTGCCGGCGGGCGGTGGCTGGCCGGTCAGCAGATAATGCGTCGCCGTGAGGTGATCGACATTGGTGTGCGTCAGCGATCGCACGATGGCCAACTGGTCGGCCCGCTGAGCCAAGAGCGGCAGGTGCTCGCAAATTTGAATGCTCGGCACGCGCGTGGCGATCGGCTTGAATTCGCCGCGAATTTCGGCTGGGGCCTCGGGCTTAAGGTCCCAGGTGTCTTGATGGGCCGGGCCGCCCCACATGAATAGCAGGATGCACGACTTGGCGCGGCCGAACGTCGGTTCTCCCGAAGCTTGCGCCCGCGCGTGCGACTGCAACAGTTGGGGCCAGCCGAGTCCGAGCAGACCCAGCGAGCCGGCGCGCAGCAGCTCACGGCGGTTTGGCCCGGCACGTTGGATGAAGTTGCGGCAGGCGGGCATGATCTCTTTCGGAACGTGTGCAGTTGCGTCCTCAGTATACCAAACCGATCCGGTGGCCGGGGCATCGCCAAGGCCCTGCAAAATGTTGGTTAGCGAGGCAGAATCAGGCGCTTCCTCGCTTACGGTTCGGGTTGATGTCGGCGAGCGCCTCACTGTTAAGACAATACTGCTCGGACACTACCCGCCGCAGCCCGCGATTGAAAAAAAAGTTCCCGCGCGGTCTATTTGCGGTTTGCGCCAATTGACCAATCCGCCAGTAAAACATGTTCCGTCCTGTCGAACCGAACCCCCGATTTTCCAGCCAGGAGACCGAAATCATCCGCTTCTGGAACGAGCGGCAGATCTATCAGAAATCGCTCGAGCGCCGCAGCCAGGCCCCGCCCTTCGTGTTTTACGAAGGGCCGCCCACGGCCAATGGCATGCCGCATCCAGGCCACTGCCTGACACGGGCCATCAAAGACCTGTTTCCGCGCTACCGCACCATGCGCGGCTATCACTGCGAGCGCAAAGCCGGTTGGGACACGCACGGACTGCCCGTCGAAGTCGAAGTCTGCAAAGAGCTGGGCATCCATTCCAAGGAAGAAATCGAGGCGTTCGGCGTCGAGCCGTTTATCCACAAATGCCAGGAGAGCGTCTGGCGCTACATGCAGCAGTGGGAACGGCTGACCGAGCGCATCGGCTTTTGGATTCGGCTCGACGAAGCCTACGTCACGTATCATCAGAGCTACGTCGAAAGCGTATGGTGGTCGCTTAAGAATCTGTTCGATCGCGGTTTGCTTTATCAGGGCCACAAGATCGTCTGGTGGTGGGCGCAGGGCGGCACGGCGCTCAGCTCAGGCGAAGTGGGCCAGGGATATCGCGAAGTTGCCGATCCGAGCGTTTACGTGCGCTTTCCCTTGGTTGACCAGCCCGATACGTCGCTGTTGGTCTGGACGACCACACCTTGGACGCTGCCGAGCAATCAGTTCGCGGCGGTGCATCCCGAGCTGGAGTATTCGGTGGTGATCGACGAGCACGACGGACAGGCAGAGCGGCTCATTGTCGCCTCGGCGCTGGTTGAGACGATCTCCGGCAAGGTGGGCCGCACGTTGACCGTCGAATCGACGTTGCACGGGCGCGATCTGCTTGGCCGGCGCTATTTGCCGCCGTTCGACTATTACTACCAGTCGCTGGGCGAAGTCGAGGGTCAGTTGACCGCCGGCGGTTGGCAGCACATCGCTTGGCGCGTGGTGCCGGCGGAATTTGTCACGGTCGATAGTGGCACCGGCGTGGTCCACCAGGCCCCGGCCTTTGGCGAAGTCGATTTTGAAGTGCTCACGCGCGAAGCCGCCCGATTCGCCTCAAGCCGCGGGCCGGAGCTGATCTGCGCCGTCGGCCCCGATGGCAAGTTCACCGCCGAGGCGCCCGACTACGCCGGCCGCTGGGTCAAAGACGCCGATAAAGACATCGCCCGCGAGCTGCGCCGGCGCGGGTTGCTCTACCATCAGGAGCAATACCTGCACGAATATCCGTTTTGCTGGCGGGCCGACGAAGATCCGCTGATTCAGTATCCGCGGCGGAGCTGGTTTATCCGCACCAGCCGCTTCAAAGACCAGATGCTGGCCAATAACGCCCGCATCAACTGGCTGCCCGAACATATTCGCGACGGCCGCTTTGGCAATTTCTTAGAGACGAACGTCGATTGGGCGCTATCGCGCGAGCGTTATTGGGGCACCCCGCTGCCGATTTGGGTTTGCGAAGAGACCGGCTACATGGAGGCGGTGGCCAGCTATGCCGAACTGCTGGCCAAGCCGGGCGTGTCGGGCGCCGAAGCCTGGCAAGCCGCTAAAAAAGCCAAGCCCGACTTGCCCGACGATTTGAAAGTTCACAAACCGTACATCGACGCCGTCAGCTACGATTCGCCGCGGGCGCCGGGCAAGCGCATGCGGCGCGTGGGCGAAGTGATCGACTGCTGGTACGACTCGGGCGCGATGCCCTTCGCCCAGTGGGGGTATCCGCACCAGGGGCACGACCGCTTCGCCGCGCAGTTTCCCGCCGATTTTATCAGCGAAGCGCTCGATCAGACGCGCGGCTGGTTTTACAGCCAATTGGCCATCAGCACCCTGCTGTTTGGCGACGCCCAAAGTGACGACACCGCCGCGCCCAAGCGTGAGTATCCGCACCCGTTTCGCAACTGCATCGTGCTGGGACTGATGCTGGGCGAGTCATGGGTGTGCAATCAGTGCGACCATCGGCACCTGATTGAGCCATCGAAATGCGAGGAGTGCGGCGGCAAGGTATCGCGCAAAGTCGAGAAGATGTCGAAGCAACTTCGCAACTACCGCGAGCCACAAGAAATCTTCGATCGCTACGGCGCCGATGCGCTGCGCTGGTATTTTTTCGCCAACCAAGCGCCGTGGAATTCAATCAACTACAGCGAGCAGGCGATCAAAGACAGCATTCCTGAATTCATGCTGCGGCTGTGGAACGTATACAGCTTCTTTGTCATCTACGCCACAATCGACGGCTTCGACCCCGCGGAGCTTGTGACGGGCGACGCCGGCCAACTCGACGCGGCGGCCTTATCAAGCGGAAAAGGTTATCGCCCTATCGCCGATCGCGGCGAGCTCGATCGCTGGGTGTTGAGCGAACTGCATCGCACCTGCCTGGCCGTGACCGAGCGAATGGACGCCTACGACAACTTCGCCGCCTGCGGGCAGATTACGGCGTTTGTCGATGCTCTGAGCAATTGGTATGTGCGCCGCAGCCGCGACCGCTTTTGGAGCGGCGAGCAAACCGCCGACAAGCAAGACGCCTATTGGACACTGTATGAATGCCTGCTGACGACCACTCGTCTGATTGCGCCGTTTGTGCCGTTCATGGCCGAGGCGCTCTGGCAAAACCTCGCGATGGCGGCCACCGGCGGGCGCTGTCTCGAAAGCGTACACCTGTGCGACTTTCCCATGGCCGATCGCGCGGCGATCGACGAATCGCTCTCGGAACAAATGAACCTGGTGCGCGAAATCGTATCGTTGGGCCGCAGCGCTCGCATGGGCGCCAAGCTCAAGGTCCGCCAGCCGCTGGCCAAGGTCGAAGTGGTGCTAGTTCACGCACGGCACCAGGCTTGGCTCGAGGGCCATGCCGGATTGATCCGCGAAGAGTTGAATGTCAAGCACGTCGAGTTTATTCCGCGGGCCGATCAATATATCACGTACACTGTGCTGCCCGACCTGAAACGGTTGGGTCCGCGATTAGGAAAACGTCTACCGTCGCTGAAGCAGGCGCTGGCGGCGGCTGAGGCGGCCGCGCTTTTGGCCCGCTTGGAAGCCGACGGCCAGGTCGTGCTCGACTTGCCCGATGGCCCGGTCACGCTCGATTCGCAAGACATTCAAGTGCGGCTGCAAGCCAAGCCGGGCTGGGCGGCGGCGCAGGGACCTTTGGCGGTGGTCGTTGTCTCGACGGAATTGACCGAAGATTTGTTGACGGAAGGCGTGGCCCGCGAGTTGACTCACGCCATTCAAAACCGCCGCAAGGACCTGGGCTGCCAGTACACCGACCGCATCGCGGTGGGCGTGGCCACCGATTCGCCGCAGGTGCAGCACGCGGTCGCTCAGTTCAGCGATTACATCTGCGCCGAAACGCTCGCTGTGGAATTATCGCTTGGCGAACTTGCGGGCGTGGAGCCGGTGGAGATCGATTTAGGAGGGCACCGGATGCTGCTCTTTGTGAAAGCGGTTGGCCGCTAAACGCTGCCAAACGAGCCTGGCTGGTTGTAGCGGTCATGCCGGCTGTCGCGATTATGCCGATTCGGCGAAATCTTTCAGCCGAGTGGTAAGGGCCGTATGTCTTGAGCGGATCAGATCTGAAGGCTTTTCGCCGTACTGGCGGTTGCGCCGCATGTGTCGGCTGTGCCACCCGCGATCGGTCAAGACCGGTCAGGACCGGAGGTTTTGCTTAGCGCGATTGCGACGATCGGACGATGCGTGCATTGAGGGTCCGCGGCGGCGACCGCGATTGGATATCAAAGGCGCACGTTTCAACGACAGGGTGACGATGCACTACGTTTGCCGTTGGCATGTCCGCTGGGCGCGGCTCGCCGCTCCGCTGGTCAGTTCCTTGCTCATCGCGGGGTGTGGCAGCGAGCCCAATCAAGTCGCACGGACGGACGACCTATCGACCGTCGGCGCACAAGCGACGGGCACTTTGCAGCCCTGCGGCGATCCTTCGCTGCAGCCTTTGGAGCCGGCGGCCAGCGCCACGCCCGTGGCCCATTACCCAGCGGAGGAACTGGAGCGACCCGCGCGGCTGGCCCGGCCTTTCCCGCTGGCCGACCCGCGCAGCCCCTTGCCGTTTATCTCCATCCCGCGCCCGTCGATTCGCGGCGTGCATCCGGCCGAATCGGCGAAGGGCCTCGGCGATACACTGAACGCCACCGATGGCCCGCCACAATCGGACGGCATCGAGCCGTTGCCTCCCATCGACGACGCTCAGGCGGTGGAAGCCTTGCCACCAGTGGACATTCCTGGCGATGTGGAACCGCTGCCTGAGATCGAGCCGCTGCCCGAAGTCGCGTCCTCCGCGCAGCTCGAGCCGCCGCCGCAAGCCGAGCGAGCGCCGGCGATCGAGCCGTCGCCGGCGATCGAGCCGTCGCCGGCGGTAGAGCCGCTGCCCGAGGTAGAGCCGCTGCCCGAGGTGGAGTCGCTGCCCGAAGTGGATTTGCCCGACGAGCTTCCGGCTGAGGAGACGCCGGTGGAGTCATCCAACGGCCCAATGATCGGACCGCATTACCGCGCGGGCGAGGATCCCTCGCCGCCGCCAGCGGAGGCAGGCCGGGCAGCGCCGCCAGCGGCGTTCTCGATCGAAACCCAGGCTCCGGTGGCGGCGCCAGCGTCGCGCGTTGCAACGCCGCCGACTCCATTCGCTACGGAGGTCGAAAGTGAATCTTCAGGCCCCAAACCCCCGGCCGCTGCAACTTCCTCTTCGACCGGCGGCGGATCGATTCGCCGGTTGGCTTCGATGGAAGCCGTTTCCCGGCAAGCCCAACAGATGATTCAGCACGGCTACGAGTTGGGCGGGCGCGGCGCGCTTTATTCGGCCCGCGCCGAGTTTATCTCGGCGCTGCGCACCATCGCACAGGCTCTCGACGTGCAAACTGGCAATCGTCAGCACACCCAGGCGCTGGCCGCTGGTCTGAAGGCCCTGGAAGAGGCGGAACACTTCATTCCACAAGGTTCGCGCCTGGAGGCCGATCTCGACATTGCGTCATTGGTTCGTGCGCACCGCACGCCCGTGGCCAAAGATCTGCCCGAAGACAAGCTGCTGCCCGTGATTGTGCTCCAGCGGTATTACACGTTCGCCCAAGAACAACTTGCCGCGGCCGGCGGCGCGGAAGAGGCGGCCTCGATGGCCCTGTTCGGACTGGGCAAGACTTACACCGCCTTGGCCGGCCAGCAGGCCCCGAGCATCGTGGCCCCCGAGCCGAAAGCGATGGTGTTTCACCAGGCGGCGCTTTCGACGGATCCGGGCAACTTTTTGGCGGCCAACGAGCTGGCGGTGCTCGCCTCACACTATGGCCAATACGCCACCGCCCGCGCCCTGTTGCAGTACAGCATCAGCATCTCGCCGCACTCGTCGGTGTGGAAAAACCTGGCCGCGGTTCACAAACGGCTGGGCGAAGAACAGCTCGCCCAAGCCGCCGAGCGCGAGGCGCTGGCCGCCACCCGGCGCGAAGCCACCGCCAAATTAGGCAATCGCGAGGGAATCATTCCGTCGTCAGAAATCACGTGGGTCGATCCTGCGACTTTCTCGGGCGTGGCACGGCAGACCGTGGAGTGGCACCAGCCCGCCGCCGTGAACGCCACGAAGAGCGAGAAGCCGGCCGAGGCCGCGCCCGATCGCGCGGCACGCAAGGGCTGGAGCGGCTGGTGGCGGTGAGAATGACGCGGAAAGGGGAGCAGGGGAGACGCGGAGCAAGGGAGATGGGGAGATGGAAGCCCGACGCGTGAGCGAGGACTTTGGACCAGCAACCCGCGCGGATTGGTGTACGAATCAGGATTAGGTGCATGGTGAGAGTGATTCATCTTCTTCAGACAAAGCGGATGCTCGCAAAGCGAGGCGTCGGCGTGCTGGTGGCGACTGCCTGTCTGGCAATGGCGGTTGATGGCTCGCGGCGCCTGTGGGATGACCTTCCAAGGTCGTCCGCGGCCGTCACGAAGATAGCGATTACGGACGACCTAGGAAGGTCGTCCCACAGTCGTGCTCCGTCGCACGTTGTATCGGTGGGCAGTGCCCACCCTACGGCCCACAGAGGCGTGTCACCGCGAAGAGTCGCCCTTTGCCAAGCGCTGGGTCCCGCGGCGCCCTATCCGATCAAGGGACTTGACTGCGCCGACGGCCGCTGTGGCGAGCTTGGCTGGGGCGCCGCTCGCCCCATCAACTGGCAACGCTACGCCCAGGGCGAATATGTCGGGCACGAACGTCTGGCGCATGTCGCGCATTACCGGCTGCGCGTCGACGACGACCTGGCCTTTGTCTTTCGCCTCACACGCGACGAGACCGCCACGCCCTATCAATTGAATGTGGGCGATGAAATTCGCATCGAATCGGTGAACGACCCGCTGCTCAACCGCGACCTGGTGATTCAGCCCGACGGCTCGATCACGTTGCGAATGCTCGGTCAGGTGCCGGCCACGCGGCGCACCGTGGCTCAACTACGCGACGAAATCGAACGCCGCTACGAGGAGTATTACAAAACGCCGGCTATCACCGTCACGCCGCTGCGGGTGAACACGCGGCTGGAAGACCTGCGGGCGACCGTCGACAGCCGGTTTGGCTTTGGCGGGCAGTCGCGGCTGGCCCGCGTCACGCCCGAGGGCACCATTCAGCTTCCGGCGGTTGGTTCGGTGCCCGCCCAAGGGCTGACCCTCGACGAATTGAAGCGCGAGCTTGACGAGCGATACGCCCAGTTTGTCGATGGCATCGAAATCACGCCGGTGCTGACGCAGCGAGCGGCGCGGTATGTGTATGTTGTGGGCGAAGTCAAAACACCGGGCCGCTATGAGTTGACCGGTCCCACCACCGCCATGCAATCGATCAGCCTGGCGGG
>DASVHB010000364.1:0-12654 GCA_036379195.1 Pirellulales bacterium | reverse complement strand
AGATTATCGACCAACCCCACCTTGATGCTGGTGCCGCCTACATCAACACCCACGAAGAACGGCGCCTGGGCATCGCCGGGCGATTGCAGCGGGCGCGACATCGACATATCTGGCGGGAAGCAGAAACCGACGTGGAAAAAGGTCCCGCCCTCTCTCGGTCGGAGGGTTTTTGGGAACGTTCAAGTATAGGAATTACCGCCCACCGGGACAATTGCGGCTCGGTGGCCGCAATGGCAGGGGCAAGATCGGCAAATGACCTTGACCCCTCAAGCAGCGCCGACCACACTAGGCCCCCATGCGCCTGCTTACCCGCTATGTATTGAAAGAGTTGCTCAAGGTCTTCCTGGTGGGCTTGACCTCGCTGACCGTCATGCTGGTGCTGCTGGGCGTGGTCAAGCAGGCGGCGGAGCAAGGGCTGGGGCCGGCCCAGGTGGTGCGGATCATCCCGTACATCCTGCCCGACATGCTGCGATACACGATTCCCGCCGCCTTGCTGTTCGCCACTTCGACGGTGTATGGCCGGATGTCGGGGTCGAACGAAGTGGTGGCCATCAAGTCGCTGGGCATCAGCCCGATGGTGGTGCTTTGGCCATGCCTGGTGCTGGCCACCTTGTTGAGCCTGCTGACGGTGTGGCTCAACGACGCGGCCATTACCTGGGGCCAGGCGGGCGTGCAGCGGGTGGTGATTGAGGCGGTCGAAGAGATCGTCTACGGCATGTTGCGCACGCAGCGATCGTACTCGAACAAGAACGTTTCAATTTTGGTGCGGGGCGTCGACGGGCGGACGCTCTTGAGTCCCACGTTTACCTTTGGGGCTTCCGATGGCAAGCCGCCGTTGACCATTACCGCCCGTGAGGCCGAGATCCGCAGCAATGGCGAGGTGCTGTCGATTGTCTGCCGGCACGGCACCGTCGAGGGCGAAGGCAACGGGGGCTTTAAGTACGTGTTTCCCGACGAATGGCAGCACGAGTTGTCGCTGCTGGACGCCAGCCGCAAGACCGACGATTCGCACATTCCCACGCGGGTGCCCCTGTCGTTGATTCCCAGCGAGGTCGCGCGCGTGCGGCACGATCTGGAAATGTACCAGCGCAGCCAGGCCACCAAGATGGCGCTCGATTTGGCGGTGGGCGATTTCGAGTCGCTGGCCATGAAAGACTGGAATCACGAGGCGTTGCACTTTGAAAGTTTGTGGAATCACCTGCACCGGCTGTTTACCGAGCCGCCGCGGCGGTGGTCGGCGGGGTTCAGTTGTCTGTGCTTTGCGCTGGTCGGCGCGCCGATGGCCATCTGGCGCAAAAACGCCGACTTTCTGACGAGCTTTTTTCTCTGCTTCCTGCCAATCTTGTTTGTTTATTACCCGTTGTTGGCGTTTGGCGTCGAGCAGGCCAAGAGCGGCGCGTTGCCGCCTTACATTGTGTGGCTGGGCAACCTGGTGCTGGGCGTGTGGGGCTTGTGGATGCTGCAGGCCAAGGTGCTGAGATACTGATGCTCGCTCCTTGGCCCATTCGCAAAAAGCTCTTCGTTTGCCTGGGGCTGCTGCTGGTGATGGTGGGCCTATTGAGCTGGGGCGGCATCTACGGGCTATATGCCTATCGCGACCTGGTGCGCAGCCTCAGCCGCCGCGTGCCCGAGTTGCCCAAGGCGAACTTGCTCAGCCAGAGCGTCAGCGAATTGCGGATTGCCCTGAGTGACGACGCCCCGCTGCTGGCCGACATGGCCCGTTCGTCGCCAAGCCTCCGCTACGGCGTTGACGACGCCCGCGAGCGGCTGGCGCGCGAGGAGTTTCAGATCATGCTCGAGGCGGTGAAGCACAACCTCGAGCAGTATCGGCTGCAACTGAGCGACAATCCCGACCGCGGCAGCCAGATCAGCGACAGCCGGCAAGAATGGGAGACCGTGTCGAAAATCGAAGCCACGCTGCGGCGGATCGAAGTCGCCCATCGCGACCAGGATTGGCTGCTCGATTCGCTAAAACGCGGCCACCTGACTCGCGAGCTGGAAGCGCTGCAACATCTGGCCGCCGAGCTGCCCAACCACCTCTACCGCAACATCAACGAGTTCACCAGCGAGACCAAAGGGCAATATCGCCGCCTGTTGACCCTAAGCTGGGCCACCAGCATTCTGGCCGGCGCCATGCTGGCGCTGTTCGTGCATTTGTTTTACCGCTGGATCTTTCGCCCGTTGCGAATCTTGATTAACGGCTCGCGCAAGGTGGCCGGCGGGCAGTTCCGTTATCGCATCAAGCTGCAAACGCACGATGAAATGTCGGAGCTGGCCGCCGCCATGAACGACATGACCGCCCGCTTTGAGGCCATCCGCGACGATCTCGACCGCCAGGTGCAAGAGCGGACCAAGCAGGTGGTGCGCAGCGAGCAGTTGGCCAGCGTCGGTTTTTTGGCGGCGGGCGTGGCGCACGAAATCAACAACCCGCTGGCCTCGATCGCCATGTGCGCCGAATCGCTCGAAGGCCGCATCGGCGATGCCCTGCCCGCCGACGATCCGCAGCAGCAGGTGGTGCGCGACTACCTGCGGATGATCCAGAACGAAGCTTTCCGCTGCAAGGAGATCACCGAGAAGCTGCTCGATTTTTCACGCGTCGGCGAGGTGAAGCGGCAGCCGGTCGAGCTGGGCGACCTGGCGCGGGGCGTGATCGACATGCTCGGCCACCTGGGCAAATATCAGGGCAAGACCATCGAATTCACGCCGCACTCGCCGGCCGTTGTATCGGCCAATCCGCAGGAGATGAAGCAGGTGATTCTGAACCTGCTGACCAACGCATTGGACAGCCTGAACGGCGATGGCACGGTGACGGTCGCGGTGAGCACGCGGGGCCGCGAAGCGGAGCTGGTGGTAGCTGACAATGGCTGCGGCATGACTTCCGAAGTGCGCGAGCATCTGTTCGAGCCGTTTTTCACGCGCCGCCGCGGCGGGCAAGGCACCGGGCTGGGGCTGTCGATCACCTATCGCATTGTGGCCGACCACGACGGCACGATCGAGGTCCACAGCGACGGTCCCGAACGCGGCTCGCGGTTTTGCGTGCGCTTGCCGCTGGCGTCAGCGGGTGCTGCCGAAACGCACCACAGGCGTGCCAACGCGGCGTGAAAGAAGGGGTCGCGTGCAACGAGCTACTTTCGATCCCTCGGCGCGGCGCCGGCGAGATACCCGGTGCCTTCCTGCGGCGTCACCGCCACAATCACTTGCACCCGGTGACGTTCTTCGGGGGTCAAGTGTGGGGCGATGATTTCGCCGATCAAGTCTTGGCGGTCAATCGTTTCCATGCCTGAAAACTGATCGGATGTGATGATACCGATGATGCCTTCGCGTTCCTCCAGTTTGACGGTGGCGGGCGCAGGGAACCACTTGGCTAGCACCCTTTGCAGTTTCCGCAGCAGCGGAGACCTTATAGCTGCCATAGAATAATTCCCTTATCGATGAATCTCTGAGCCGAAGCAAGAAACCGGCGGGCCTGCTCTTTCAGATAGTCTCCCTTGATTCTCTGATGCCCTGGTTCCGCGATTTTACCTCCGGCTGCGGTTGACCCAACGGCCGTTTTTTGGGAAATACCACCGCCAAATCCCGCACCGCGCGTCATGTCAGGAGTCCGTACCATCGCTACCAAGCCGCCGAAGCGCCTGAAACTGCTGTTTGCCGATGATGAGCCATCGCTGCAAGCCCTGATGAGCCTTGAGCTTCCGCGCATGGGCCACGAGGTGACGGTCTGTCCCGACGGCGCCGTCGCCGTCGCAGCCCTCGAGCGAAACACCTACGATTGCATCCTGGTCGATCTCGACATGCCCAAGCTTTCGGGCATGGAAGTCATCGCGCGGGCCAAGGCCCTCTCGCCCGACACCGAGGCCATCGTGCTTACCGGCAAGTCGTCGCTCGAAACGGCCATCGGCGCGTTGCGACAAGGAGCTTTCGATTACCTGACTAAGCCCTGCAAGCTGGCCGAGCTGCAAGCGCTATTGGCCCGCGTGGCCGAAAAACGCGAGCTCACCAACAAATACCGGGCGCTCAAACGGCGGCTCGAACACGTCGAAGGCGGCTCGAATCTGATCGGCGATTCATGCGATATGGAGCAGGTGCGCAAGCTCATCGCCAAGGTCGCCCCCACGCAATCGACCGTGCTCATTCTGGGTGAGACGGGCACCGGCAAGGAACTGGTCGCGCGGGCCATCCACGACCAAAGTACGCGGGCCGACATGCCGTTTGTGGCAATCAATTGCGGAGCGCTGCCCGAAAGCTTGATCGAAAGCGAGCTGTTCGGCCATCGCAAGGGCGCGTTTACCGGGGCCGACGAGCACCGCATCGGGCTGTTCGAGGTGGCCGACGGCGGCACGCTGTTTCTCGATGAGATCGGCGAGCTGCCCAAGGCGATGCAGGCTAAGTTGCTGCGGGTGCTCGAATCGGGCGAAATTCGCCGCGTGGGCGACAACGAGTCGTTCACGGTCGATGTGCGCGTGGTCTGCGCCACCCACCGCGACCTGGATGAAATGGTCGGCGAAGGCGAATTCCGCGAAGACCTGATGTTCCGCATTAACACGTTCGAGATTCGCTTACCGCCATTGCGTGAACGGCTCGAAGACATTGCCTCGCTGGCCCGGCATCTGCTCTTGCGGTTTCGCCCGGCGGCCAAGCCCGACGACGAGCTGTTTACGGCCGAGGCTCTGCACGCCTTGGAAGAACACTGCTGGCCGGGCAACGTGCGCGAACTGGCCAACGTGATCGAGCACGCGGCGATTCTCTGCGATGAAGGGCCGATCGGCGAGGGCGACTTGCCCAGCCGTTTTGCGAACCGGCGGCTTCGCGGCCCGCACTTCAAGATGGTGGGCCCGCCGCAAACGTTGCGCGAGATCGAGTTGCAAGTGATTCAGCAAGCGCTCGACCGCCACGCCGGCAACAAGCCCAAAGCCGCCGAAGAGCTGGGCATCAGCCTGAAGACGCTTTACAACAAGCTCAACCAGGTGAGCCAACTGGAGCAATCGGCGTGAAGTCCGCCTAGCATGTTCTTAGCTCTCATCTCGGACGACATACCGAAGGGCCGCCATGATCTGCGCCATTTTTTCAGGTTTGAGCCGCCCGACCGCGCCACGCGCAAGATCTAGCTCGGTTTTCTCAAGCTAGCTGATTTCGTCTGCTTTTACGACGCAATCCTTACCAAGATTCCCATCGCCGGCACGCAACAGCACGCAGTATTTCAGCCGGGAACGTTTTTCAAGCTGCTGCGAGTAGCATGGCATCGCGACGACACTATGGCCCCGGTTTAGATCGTCTCGCGAGACAATCACAACAGGACGCTGCTTACCCTGGGAATCGGGTTTCAACAAATAGATCTGGCCGCGCTCCATTACCAGGGCTCTGCTTGCATTGCCGCGTTGCGTGATCGTTTCACCGCCGACGACCATTCATGACATTCCAGCCAGTCGCGCACACTCTCGCGGCATTCTCGAAACTCCGTTAGATTCGCCGCCTTTCCTTCGCCGATTGACTGACCGTCGGCGAGCGCCTCGATCTGCTCAAAAGGTTGCAACCAAGCCACATAAAGGCTCGCGATTGCGGGCAACACGCTGCTTTCATAAACCGCGTGGGCGATCAGTCCCTGGTAGACCGCTTCGCGGATCGTCTCTTCCGCACGGCGAAGCCAATGGTATGCCTCGATGCCATCTTCAATACGGCTCTTGCAGTCGTGACATCCATCCGTGTCGTCGGATTGCGTTACCTTGCCGGAATAATCGCTGACGCGCTTCCGCGCGATGGCCAGTTCCAAGACTTCCATCGGATGCCTCGTTGATCGGGTTCGTCACTTTGCCTTATTATACGGCATGCGGGCGCGGACGGTATATGGTCGCTCGCAGCCTTGTTGCCGTTCTCCTCATTGCCCAAGGAGGCTGATTCCATGATCCACCGCCGAATCCTCTTGGCCATCGTGACTGGGTTCTGTTTGGCTGCGAGTGCGCCGTATGGCTGGGTTAGCGGCGCGCCCAACCAACCCGCCGCGCAAGCGAGCGTGGCAGACTTGATCAAGGAGATCAGGCAACTGCGCTCGCGCGTGGTTGAACTCGAAAAGCGCGTTGCGGAGTTAGAAATGCAGCAGACAGAACTGCACGCCGATCAGCGAGGTGTGTTGTTTAACGCCCAAGGCAAGCCCGTCGGCATCTGGGGCGTCGACGGCGAATACGACTCGCTCTCGCGTTGATCCGGCCGACCGCGACTTAACAAACACAGCAGGGCGGGCATCGCGCACCTTGCGGTGGCCATGTCCGCCCTGCTTTCGTCAGGCTTCTTGCCTGTCACGGTCTCTCGCCGTTTTTGTCAAGCTGGCAAGTCGCTGTTTCGGCGACTAGGTCGCGTCAACATCGGGAGGCAGCGGCATCGGCTTTTCATCGCTGGCTGGCGGCGGAATATTCAGCTCTTCGCTATCGCCTTGCGATGAAATCGAGATTTCGTCACCCGAGTCGTAGCCCATTGCGCCATCGAAGCCGCCATCGCAGCAGGCTTCGACACAGCAAGCCTCAGCGCGACGGTGACGGTGGAACAAGCGGCAGCGGTGATGTCCACGGGGGGCGCACGCCTGGGGCGCGGCGCAACCACAGTTCGGATCGACGTAGGGACCGGCGCCGCAGCCCAGCCGACGGCACCGATGTCCGACCTTGACGTGTCCGCAGGAGTTGTCGCCGCAGGAATTGCAGTAGCCGTCCCAGTTGCTGTTCAGGCCGCCGCCGTAGCCGCCGTATCCGCCAAAGCCGCCGTGATGCCAGCCGTGGTGCGCGCCGAAATGCCGGCCGCCACGGCCATAGCCCCAGCCCGAGTAACCGGCGCCGTAGCCACCGTAGCCGCCGAACAGGTTTCCGGCGTAGCCGCCCATGCCCAGCCCATAGCCCATGCCGCCATAACCAAAACCCGGGCCGGCGCCGAACCCGCCCACGCCGAATTGATTGAGCATTTCGGCCGCGTCGGCTTGCCCGCCTGCGCACGCCAATCCTAAGATGGCGGCGGCTAAAGCCGGTTTGTTAAACCGTTTCATCGTGAAGCTCCTTGCTTTCGTGATCGTGTTTGCGTGAATGCGAAGCCGCCTCGTTGGCGTTGAGTCGAGCGTTCGCCACGCCCGCGGAGCGTTTCCGCGGCATGCACCGCCTGTGTGGTGCTGTGGAAACATTGCTTCTTTTTGGCCGCAAAGCAAACGCAATCGTTGAATTTTCACAACAAGATGGCGGCGGATTTAACGATTATTCTGGCCAGTACGGGCGGATGGGCCGGGCGTGGGGTGGCGCTCGTCGCCGGCGCCGCCGCCTTGGCGATCGCTTTTCGCGCTTGCCGACGATTGCGACATACCACTCTGCAAGCCCCTTGTGCCTGGGCCGTCGGCTCGCTGATTTGCGCGATGATCAACGTGGGCGGAAGCGGCCGTTGGGGAGATCTGGCGGCCGAGCACCTGCATTACCTGGCCGCCATAACGACGTTGGCGCCGTTTGTCGCGTTGCTGGGCGCCAAGCGTCCGCAGGATAGGGCATGGCAATGGATTGTGACGGCCCTGTTGCTGCTCTTGGCCTTGCAAAGTCTGAAAGCGGTCGTCATTGACCGCGGCGCGCCGCCCGCCTTGCATCTGGCATGGCGCTGGCTGCTGGCAGTGCTCCTGGCGGCCCAATGGGCAAACTACCTGCCGACGCGCATCGCGCTGGCGGCGGGATTGGCCTTCGCGGGGCAAGCATTTCTGCTGGCCGACCAACTGCCAGGAACGACGTGGTTGCCCGAACCTCGCGGTCCCTGGGGCTTGGGCCTGCTCTCGTTGGGCGTGCTGGTAGCCGCGATCATTTGGCGACGACGAAGTCGGCCGCTTGTCCCACCGGCATCATCCAGCGACGCCGCCGCGTTGAACCGCGCGTGGCTTGATTTTCGCGATGCCTATGGAGTGCTATGGGCGCTGCGCGTCGCAGAGCGCGTCAACGCCGAATGCCGCCAGCACGGCAGACCGATTCGCTTGCGCTGGAGCGGATTTGATACGCCTCAGTGCAATCGCGAAGACCAAGAAGCCGTCGAAAAGCTATTCCGGGCAATCTTGGCCCGCTTCGTGCAAGCCGCTTAACAGGTGACTACGACGTGCTCTTTCCGCCCACGAGGGCAAAGTATTCGTCGGTCGCCAGGATGCGCACGCCCACGTCTTCGATCGAATCGGTGCCGTTCGTCAGGGCGTTCACCCAACTCTGGCGGCTGGCCGTGTCGGCGGCGCGGTGCAAAAACGCCGAGTAATAACCGTCGACAAGCTGGCCGCTGGCCTCGTTGCCGTCGATAAACGCGAACGCCGCTTGCAGCCGCGTCTGGCCGTTCTGCAACGCCGACTCCCAGTTGGTCAAACCCGTCGAATCGGCGGGACGCAAGTCGAGATCGTTGTAGAGCGCCTGGATATAATCGGCGTCGCTGGCATGCAGATTGGAAAACTCCTTGGAGGTGACAAACGTGGCGATCACGTTCTTTTCGCTCCCCCAGGGCTGCGTGAAGGCGTTGAGCCAATAGGCCTCGCCGGCCGAATCGGGCGCCCGATTCAAAAAAGTCTGGTAAAACTGATCGAGCTCCAAGGTGCGGTGCTCGGGCGAATCCCAGACGCTGGTGGCCAGCGATTGCCGCGACGTACCCTTGGCCAGTTGCGAGGTCCAATAGCTCACGTCGGCCGCAAGCGGCGCCCGGCCCAGCACGCTCTGATAGACTCCGTCGATGTAGGCGGTGTTCGGATCGGATGCGTTGATGGCGGCATTCGCCGAAATCGGCAGCGGCGCCAGCGTGCTCGTCAGGGCGTCGCCCAAATTGATCCCAGACTGGGTCTGGTTGGCGATCACGGTCACGCTTTGTGCGGCGCTGGTAACGGTTACGCCATGATCGGCGGCAATTTGCTCGCCCACCTGGTAGGTTCCGGGCGCCAGGCCAGTGAACGTAAAGCCGCCCTTGGCATCGGTGGTAGTTGAAGGGTTGTTGGCGTCGGGCACGCCGGTGTGATCATTGTTGAGAAACACAACGCGCCCGGCCAAGCCCGGTTCTCCCGCGTCGAGCGTGCCGTTGAGATTGAGATCGTTGAACACCGTACCCGAAATCACACTGTTCAGCGGCACCTCAGAGAGGTTGATATTCTTGGTAATCTGCCCGGCGACCGCTTGCACCGACTGTTGAGCCAGCGCCGTACCGGTCGAGCTGACGTCTTCGATCGTGTACGCCTTGTCAGTAGGCACGCCCGACAGCGCGTATTTTCCGTTGGCGTCGGTGATGGCCGAAGGATTGTTGGCGTCGGGCTGACCGGTGCCGTCGATATTGGCGATCACGGTGTGGCCGGCCAGACCGACATCGCCCGTGTCGAAGGTGCCGTTGCCGTTGTTATCGGTGAAAACAACACCGGTGATCGAGGGCAGTTCGCCCAAGTTGGCGGTGGTCACATGTCCGGCAGTGACCGTTACCGAAGGCGCGGTGGCCGAAAGCGTGATATTACTCGGAAGAACCTCTTTAACGTTGTACGTTCCCGGCGCCAAACCCGTGAACGTGAAGTTGCCGTTGGCGTCGGTGGTGGTCTTCGGGTTGGCCGTGGGCAGGCCCGTGCCATCGACATCGACGAACACGGTGCGGCCGGCCACGCCAGGATCGCCCGCATCGAAGGCGCCGCTGCCGTTGACGTCGGTGAACACGGTGCCGGCGATCGACGGAATCTCGCCGAACACCACGCCCGACTTGGTTTGACCGTTCGCCACCGTGACGGCTTGAGCGACCGTGGAGAGCGTCACGTTGGCGGGCAGCACTTCCATGACGGTGTACGATCCGGCTGCTTGATGGGGAAAGGCGAAATTGCCGTTCGCGTCGGTCGTGGTGTGCGGATTCGCGGTGGGCAGCCCGCTGCCATCCACATTGAGAAACACTTCGCGGTTGGCCACGCCGCCCTCACCGGCGTCGATCGTGCCGTTGTCGTTGGTGTCGGTGAATACCGTGCCCACAATCGACGGCGCCAACTCGCCGAGATTCACGCCACTGGCCGTCTGATCGGCGGCGAAGGTAATGGTTTGAACCGAACCCGACGAGGTGAAACCGTTGGGCAACACTTCTCGAACCGCGAAGCTGCCCGCGGGAACGCCCGAGATCGAGTAGTTTCCGTTGGCGTCGGTGACGGCCGAAGGATTGTTCGCATCGGGTTTTCCCGTGCCATCGACGTCGACGAACACCGTGCGTCCGGCGACGCCCGCCTCGCCGCTGTCTTGCTGCCCATTGCCGTTGGTGTCTGTATACACCGTTCCATCGACACTATCGACGGTGATCGACGTGATGACCGCAAGCTGGTTGTTCGGTCCCAGCGGAACGCTGGTAAAAGGGCTCGAAGCGTTATTCGGATCGACGTTCGTGACAGACAGCCCCGCGATTGCGTTGGCGATCTGCATGCCGTTGCCGAGCACTTTGGCGAACACCGTGAAGCCGCCGTTCTGGCTATCCAGGTTGCTCGAGTTGTCTGCTAGATTGATGAACCACTGATCGGTGGCGCTGTTCGGATCGTTGCCCAATTTGGCCATTGCCACCGTGCCCGCCGTGTTGCTCACGTTGAATTCGTTCTGCACCGGCGGCTTGGTAGTGATCGTGGCGAATTGCTGAACGCTGCTGAAGGTGGTGCTGGGCGAGGTGAATCCGCCCGTTTGGACCACAAACCCAGGCACCGACCGGTGAAAGATGGTGTTGGTATAGGCGCCGCTATCGACGTAGCTCAAGAAATTCGCCACCGTTTTCGGCGCCGAGGTCTGCAGCAACTCCATCTGGAAATTGCCCAAATTCGTATCGACGGTCACAATGGGGTCGCCGCTCAGGGCCAGCCGCTGTTCGAGCGATTCGATACGGCGGACCGAGAATTCGCCGCCTCGCCTCGCCGCGGTCTTAGAGCGCTTGGGACGGCCGTGAGACAGCGGCGGGCTGCGCCGTGCGGCGGGGCGACGGAGTTTCGACGAACGAGCCAGCGAAGTGGCGAAACGCCCCAACATAACGATGTCTCCCCGAGAAATGCCTGAAATGCCCTGAGAACTTCATTAAATCCACACTTTTCAGCGGCGGCAAGTAAAAAAAGGCATCTGGGCAGGATATTCCGGCTGTAGGGGCAGCGGGTTATGATCGAGACATGGACCATCAGGCTTCCGACGCCGCCGACCGCTTCGCCGCCCTGCATGCCGAGTCGGTTGACTTGCTCACGGCGGCCCAGTCGCTGGTGGGAGAAATGAAGGGTTTGCTCGAAGATTGCAAACGCCGCCGACCTGTTTTGGACCAGGCCGCCAACTCAGGGCCAGCGACGAACACCCCACCGCTCACCCGCTCGCACTGCGGGGCCCGCGTGGGCAAGGTCCGCCGCACGCGTGTCCGCCGCCGGCCGCGGTAGGATCTGGCCGATTTCGCCTTCAAACCGGCAATCTCGCCGCCGACGTCTGTAGGGAACGGACTCCGTGCCGTTCCGCCGGGGGCGGAGCGACGTCGATTCGCTCGCTCGCAGAATGCCAATTAGGATATTCCCGTGCCCGCCGAGCGAAGGACGTGGCTGAAGGACGCTCACGGAACGCCACGGAGGACGTTCCCTACAGACGCGGCCTAGCCTTCCGCTTTAGCCGCCGCCACGGGCTGCGGGTCAAGCGTGGCCTCAATGCAGATTGCTTTGTGGGCCTTAAATGACCCGGGGCGGGCCAGGAACTTGGCCACCCCCTCGACATCGACCACCAGCGGGCTGCGCACGTCCTTTTCGGTCGTGATAATATCGCCCACCCGCAGACCGATCAGTTCGGTGGTCGAAATCCGCGTGTCGGCCAACTGCACCGACAACTGCATTTGCGAGCGTTGCAGGTTATGGCTGACCTGGCGGATGCTTTCGGGCGTGGCCTGGCGGCGGCCATACGCCACCCAGCTATTCGACGAGAGCTTGTTGCCGATCCGCTCGATCGAGTTGAACGGCACGCACAGGTTCATCATGCCCCGCACGTCGCCCACCGTCAGCTCGAAGCTGATCAGCACCACCACTTCGTTGGGCGGCACGATCTGCACCAACTGTGGGTTGCTCTCGACGCGAATCACCGCCAGGTCGAGATTCAGCACGTTTTCCCACGCCCGGTGCAGCTCTTCCAAAAAAAGATCGGTGATCCGCCGCACCAGCCGCAGCTCGATATCGGTCAACGGGCGGCGGGCCAAGGGGCCGCTTTCGCGTCCGCCGCCCAACAGCCGGTCGATAATCGGATAGAGAATCGAGGGGTTGATGTCAAGAATCAGGTTGCCTTCGAGCGGCTCGGCCTTGAGCAGGTTGAAGCAGGTGGGGTTTTCCAGGCTGAAGACAAATTCGCTGTACGTAAGCTGATCGACACTGGTCAGCTTCATTTCGACGATCGACCGCAGCAGCGCGGAAAGCGCCGCCCCAAAATTACGGCCAAACCCTTCGTGCAACGTCTGCAACGCCCGCATCTGGTCTTTGCCGACACGTTCGGGGCGTTTGAAGTCGTACGGGGTAACCTTATCACGCCCGCGCACGGCGGAAACGACCGGGGGAGCGGCCAAGCCGCCTCGCCCGCCTGACAAGCCGGCGCCGGCCTGCGACGCGCCGGCATCGACCGCGTTGAGCAGGCTCTCGACTTCGGCTTGGCTGAGAACGTCACCGGGCATGAGCGGCAG
>DASVHB010000363.1:0-12191 GCA_036379195.1 Pirellulales bacterium | reverse complement strand
CGGCGGCTCGACCAACGGCGCCTCGGGCATTCAACTGGCCTATCAGATGGCCCGGCAACATCTGATTGCCGGCGGCACCAACCGCGTGATCCTGGCTACCGACGGCGATTTTAACGTAGGCATCACCGACCAGGGCGCCCTGACGCGGCTGATTGAAGACGAAGCCAAAAGCGGAGTGTTTCTCAGCGTGCTGGGTTTTGGCGCCGGCAATCTCAAAGATTCGACTATGGAAAAGCTGGCCGACCGCGGCAACGGCAATTACGCCTACATCGACACAATCAGCGAAGCGCGCAAGGTGCTGGTCGAGCAACTGGGCGGCACGCTGGTGACGATTGCCAAAGACGTGAAGCTGCAGCTTGAGTTCAACCCTCGGCGGGTGGCGGCCTACCGGCTCATCGGTTACGAGAACCGCCTGCTGCGCAACGAAGATTTTAACGACGACACCACGGACGCGGGCGAGATTGGCGCCGGCCACACTGTGACGGCGCTCTATGAGCTTGTGCCGGCCGGCATCGATGCCGACGTGCCCACCGTGGACGAACTGAAGTATCAACGCACCGCCGAGCCGGCCGAAACGGCAAGCAGCGACGAGCTACTCACGCTCAAGCTACGTTACAAGGAGCCTGACGGGCGGCAGAGCAAGCTGATTTCGATGGTTGTACGCGATTCCGACCGGAGCTATGCCGAGGCGAGCGAAGATTCTCGGTTTGCGGCGGCGGTCGCCGGATTTGGGTTGGCGTTGCGAGACAGCGAGCATCGTGGCGATTTGACGTTGGCCGCGGTGCAAGAGCTGGCCGCCGCCAGCCGCGGCGCCGACGAGAACGGCTACCGCGCCGAGTTCATCGCGTTGGTCAAGCGAGCCGCGACGCTTGGCGGTAAATGAGGGCTTGAGCTGGTTGAAAGAACTAAGCCCCAGTTGTCCCTTGCCGGCTAGTGGCAAGAGAGAACTTGTCCGCGTAATAATGCTCGTTCGCTCAGCCGCGCATACCCACGCGCACGGCGGAGTCGGTCAGTTTGCCTGCCTCTTGTTCTCTCGAGTGGCCTTCGCGACCGTCTCATCATGGGCAGACTGCCTGGGATCTTTACCTCGCCCGACTAAAATAAAGGATTGCCAAAACGGTTCCCTTGCGCTCTGCCTCGGCGATATGTTCCTTCAACGTGTTCCCGTTGCCGTTGATGCTCTGTATTTCGGAGCGGTCGGCGGGGGCATAGATGACCCGCGTTCCGCCGCTCCCCTTGGCCAGCGCTTCGGCGTCTGAGGTACTCAACACCACGGGCACCGGCTCGGCAGAAGGGCCGATCAGCTCGAGCAGCACATGTGCCTTAATTCCATTAAACCCCGGCAACCGCGTAAACATCATGCGGTAGATCCGCCCTCGCCGGAATTTATGGCTTGCCGGGCAGACAAGCGGTTCCGAGTCGAACGGACGGCCACTTTGGCTGTTCTCATCCCACTGGACGTGCATGCCCTCGGGACCTCTGAAGTTGACTTCGACTCGGGCAGGACCTTTTTCTTCAGGCGGAGTCGCTTGCTCGACCAGCGCGGTGGCTTCGGCCAGATAATACCGGATCTCATCGAAGCGCTCAGCTTCGCCGCCCTTCACGCCTTCGATGTAGAGCGCGTTGACCTTCAAAAACAAGTTCTTCATCCGCTCGCGATGAGCCCGCAAGGCGGCCATTGTTTCGGTAGGGGTTTTCGCCAACGCGCGCTGGCCGTCGAGCAATCGCCGCGACCAAATGCACACATCGGTCGATCGGGCGGTTCCGGCATTGTAAGCGGCTTCGTAGGCTTCTAACGCATCTTCGGCCGCTTCGGTCATCTCGGCGACGAACTCAGGATCAAGCTCGGCGAGCGCCGGCTGGTTTCTTCCGGAGACGTTTTGGCCTTCGTCGGCGCGCAGCTCGAAGATCGTCAACGGCAATTTCGCCAAGCCCATCACGACAAGGATGCCCGCCATCAGCAAGATTTTGGTTTTCATAGATGCTCCCCGGGTGTAAGGCCCCACAGAGATCGATCAGTCGTCGGCGGACTTTTAGTCTCGCTGACACCTTGCGGCAGTGCAACCATGCGTTTTTTCAGGTTTGGCCGGGCAAATGAATGGCATCCTGATCCGCCGTCATGTCTTCCGCTTTTTCGCGTCGGCTGGCAGCGAGCATGGTTGAAACCACGCCGCCGGCAAACAGGCCAATGCCCGCGATGCCCGTTGCCATCAACACCGCGCCGTTAGGCCATATTACGGCGGGCGGCCAGGCGGTGGCGGCATAAGTGATGAAAGCGATTCCTCCGAGAAGTGTGTAAAAGTAATGGACGCATTGAAAAGCACGTCCGCGGCGCGGGCGACGAAGAATGAACGACGCCGCATAGCCAATCGTCGCTACGACGAATGAGCCAACGATCAGATATTTTGACCCTTGCAGCAATCCATTAAGCGCGGCATTGACGAGCTGGCCCAAGTTCTTGGGGGGAACCAGCACGGCCACGCCGAACGACAAAAACGCCAGCAGCGTGGCGATCCAAAACAAGCGGGCTAGCTCGAACCACCATCGTGGGCGGCTCCATCCCCAAACGCCAAACCGCCACAGATGGGCCAGCGAATGACCGATTACGATCAGGTTCGCTCCGACGCCCACGACCAGCCACGCGAGCCACGTCAGCAGTTTCAGGCTCAGAATGATCTGCCAGTTTCCCAGCCGGCCGATCGCGGTGCCGGAAAAGAGCGCGAAGCCGAGCACGGCCAGAACGAGCATCGGAGGCGCCCAACCATCGCTGCGGGCCAACGCATGCGCATAGGCGCGCCAATAGCGCGGGTTGACGCGCGAGAATGGCGCGAGCGTTTGCTTGATCCAGGCGATGAGCATAGCGCACGATTCTGATTGTTTGGCCGGCTCTCCGGGCTAAGCCGCGGCCGCATTCTAGACATTCGGCGGCGCTTTAGTTTAGCGGCGCCGTTGAAAGCCGTGCAAATACACCGGGTGGCTCTTCCGGATTTGTAGGGGGTGCATCGGGCTGCGCCCGAGGGGATTTTAAAAAGGCATGAGCAGGGCAAAGAAACGCACGAAACTGAGAAAACCCTGGCGGAGGTTATCCGCCAGGGTCGTCATCACCGGTCCATCCTGGTGCATTCTTCGACCGACATGGTTGGAACTGAGCGGCAGGGGTGGTAGAATCTTAGTTACCTAGGAGGACAAGCATGGCGATTGACATTCAAGCCCTCGGCATTGATCAATTGAGTGTGCCCGAACGCCTTGACCTGATTGAGCGAATTTGGGAGACCCTCCCGGAGCAAGTCGGCGCTTCCGAGGTGCCTGACTGGCATCAGGACGAATTGGCCAAGCGACGCGCGCAGGCTGACGTAGCTCCCGCTGTCGGCAAACCCTGGCGCGAGGTCGTCGATCAGCTTGAACGTGGCTCATGAATTTGCCCATCATCCTTCGCCCAGAGGCTGAGGAGGATCTGCGCCAAGATATGGCGATCGCGCGTGTGATTTTCGCTGTGGCACTGTGCTGAGTTTAACGGTCGTGAAGGATTCTGCCGGCAAGCTTGCCACATTTGCCTGAAATGCCGGGTTCGCACGTCGCGCCCATCGGGCAAAGTCGTCCGATGCCCCGCCGCCAAAGTGGCTGGCGGTTGCCCGCTACGCCGATGATTAGGCCAGAGGCAGCGCTGGACGCAATGTCGCCTTTCGCTGGAGCGTAACAACGCTACTTTCGCGGAGCGAAAGGCGACGATCGCCAAACGCCGCCTCGGCTAACGGATGCGTATCTCGGGCATGGATAGGCCCCCTACCTGGCCTCGGCCTGCCGGCATTGCCGGCAGCAGCACACCATGCTCGAAAAGCGCAATCCGAAGCTCGATTTGGCGGCGCTGGGTTTGTTGGCCCTGACCATCTTCCTGGCGATCGCTCTGTTCACCTACGATGCCGCCGACGCGCCCAGCGACCTGGTCTACCCGCCACAAAGCCAGGTGACCAACGGCTGCGGTCGCGTGGGGGCGGCGGTGGCGGCGGTGGTGTTTCAGGCGATCGGCGTGGGGGGCTACTACCTGGTGCTGTCGTTGGCCGTGCTCGACGCGGCTTTGCTCAGCCGCCGGCCGCTGGGCGAGCCGTGGATGCGCAGCCTGGGGTGGTTGTTGTCGTTGTTGGGGCTGACGGCACTGGCTGCGATGGCCGTGCCGCAACTCTCGCCCGGCCCGGTGATCGGCGCCGGCGGCTATCTGGGGGCGACCGCCCGTGGATGGCTCGAAATGCACGTTGCCACCGCCGGCGCGTACATTCTGGCGATCAGCCTGGTGGTGGCGGGCTGGCTGCTATCGACCGATTACCTGCTGTTGCAGGCTTCGAGTTGGCTGGTGGCGATGCCCGCCAGGGGCATGGGGCGGGCCATCGGCACGCTGGGCAGCGGCGAACCGCGGCGCGCGAAGCTGCGCACCGACTTGCCCAGCGTGAGCGGATTGGACGAAGCGTCGGGCGACCTGCCGGTGCGAATTGCCGGCAAACCGGTCGAAACCGCCGGCGTCGATGAAGACGCCGACGAAGACGGCGATGAAGCCGAACCGGTGAAGGGCGGAAAGACGGCTGCGGCCACGAAGGCCGAGGGCAAGTCGTCGGGGTCGCTGCGCGTGCGGCCCCCGCGGGCGCGCGACGAACGCCGCGAAGTGATGAGCGAACTCGATGCAGCCAGCCGCGTGGAAGAGACCCACGACTACGAGCTGCCGCCCATCGACATGCTCCTGGAAAGCGAACCCTTCGCCTTCGAGGAGCAAGAGAAAGAAGTCCGCCGCAAGGCGAAGATTTTGGAGCAGACGTTTACCAGCTTCGGGCTGAACGTGCGGGTGGTCGAGATCGAGACCGGCCCGGTCATCGCGCAGTTCGAGGTGGAGCTGGAGTCGGGCCTGCGACTCTCGAAGATCACCAGCCTGGCCGACGATTTGGCGATCGCCCTGCGCGTGCCCAGCGTGCGCATCGTGGCGCCGATCCCCGGCAAGAATACCGTCGGCATTGAGGTACCCAATGCCGAGCGGCAGCTTGTGCGGCTGCGCGAGGTGATCGAAGAGTCGCAGGCCAAGACCCAGAAAATGCGGATCCCGATTTTCCTGGGCAAAGACGTCTCGGGCGCCCCGCTGGTGGCCGACTTGACCACGCTGCCGCACTTGCTCATCGCCGGGCGCACCGGCACCGGCAAGAGCGTGTGCCTGAACACGATGATCGTGTCGATGCTCATGACGCGCCGGCCCGATGAGGTGCGAATGCTCTTGATCGACCCCAAGATGGTCGAGCTCAGCCCGTACAAAACGCTGCCGCACCTGATGCACCCGGTGGTGACCGACATGCGCAAAGCAGAGGCTATCTTGGCCTGGGCGGTCGAAAAGATGGAAGAACGTTATGCGCTGCTGGCTCGGGCGGGCGTGCGGCACATCGCCGGCTACAACCAGCTTGGCGAAGAAGAATTGATGGAGCGGTTGCAGCCCGAATCGGACGAAGAACGCGAGAACATCCCCACCAACCTGCCGTACATTGTGATCGTGGCCGACGAGATGGCCGACCTGATGATGACCGCCGCCAAAGAAGTGGAGACGCACATCATTCGCCTTGCTCAGAAGAGCCGGGCGGTGGGTATTCACCTGGTATTGGCCACGCAAAAGCCGACGGTCGACGTCATCACGGGGCTGATCAAGTCGAACCTGCCGGCCCGCATCGCCTTCCAGGTGGCCAGCCGCACTGACAGCCGCGTGGTGCTCGACGAGATGGGCGCCGACAAGCTATTGGGCAACGGCGACTTGCTCTTTCTGTGGCCGGGCACCAGCACGCTGTTGCGCGGCCAGGGAACTTATGTGAGCGACGACGAGATCAACAAGGTGGTGGAGTTTGTGGGCACCACCGAGCCGGAATTCGTCAAAGAGTTGGTGCAGCTCAAGACGGCGGCGCCGGGCGAAGGCGATGCCAACCGTTTCAAGAGCCGCGACGATCTGTACGAAGCGGCCATCGACCTGGTGGTGCGCGAGGGCCGCGGCAGCGTGTCGCTGTTGCAACGGGCGCTGGGCATCGGCTATGGCCGCGGCGCGCGGTTGATCGACTTCATGGCCGAAGACGGCATTGTAGGGGCTTACAACGGTTCGCAAGCGCGTGAAGTGTTGATCACTTTGGAAGAATGGCAGACGATGTCGGGCCAAAACGCCGCCGCGGCGGTGCCGGCCGAACCGCCCAAACGTCGCGGCAACAAGGTTCTGCCGAAACCCGCGGACGACGACCCGCCAAACGAAGTCGATGAATTCGGCGATGAGGACGAGGGCCAAACCGACGAAGATGCGGACGATTCGTATGATGAAGCCGACTCGTATGACGACGGCGAAGAGGAATCTGATGAGGACGACGTCGATGACGAGGAATCAAGCCATCAGGAAGACGACGAATTGGACAACGACGAAGAAGACGACGAGCCGCCCAGCCGGCACTCGCGGCGTTACCGGGCGGAGAGCGCGTGAGACTAAAGAATCTGAGCATGGAATCGGACGATAGCGGTTGTGGTTGCGCCGGGGTAAAATAAAGCGATGCCGCGCTCGACGTTAGGAGGTGACGACCCGGACCATGATTTGCCCGATGACGAAAAAGACGCTCTCGAGCGCGAGCTTCGTAAAAAATCCAGGCAACTTTTGGCGGAAGGCGACGTGAAAGGGAGCAAACGGCTTCTCAATCGTGCAAGAAACATCTCGCGCCGCCCCTCACGGCGCGCAGGACATCACTAGGGATGGCGAATCGGCAACCACTTATCGACGAGTATCAGGCGCTCTTGCGGGCTGAAGAAGAGACCCTTGCCACGACGAAGCGCGCGGCAGCGTTGGTCGCCAAGGCATTCGGAGGCTGGTTCCGCGCAACCGCCTCGGGACTTGAATACGAGCCGGCTGGGACAAGCGCGCCAGATCGCTCCGAGCTTCTCAAGAGTGCCGCGCTGTTTGGAAATGGCTTTGCGCAAAAGCAGATGGACGAGGTCATCGCTCACAGGCCATCGGGCCACGGCGAGACGAAGACGTTGCATTCGCTGACCGTCGATTGTTCGATTGGTTTGGCCCTGATTCCCGCGGTCACCGCCGAGGGATCGGCAACGCTCGATGAAAAACAGTATTCGCTGCTTTTCGATGCCTGCGCCGTGCTGGCACACCACGCTTACTTCGGCCTCTTGCCGAAGCTCGGCGGCCCGACATTCGAACGTGAGCGGACGTTGCTCCTTTCGGCGCTCCGCCGCTTCGGCGATTTGACGCCTTTGCCGGCCGACCGATATGCCATCCGTGCGCTGTACTTCGAGGCGCTCGGACAATACCACCGCGCAGGAGGCGCCTATCGCCAGGCGCTGGCGGCGACGCACGCCGACTCGCATGAGTTTATGACGACGATGCAAACATATTGGACGTTCCTCCTGGAACATGGACTTCACGATGATGCGCTCGAACTACTACTTGAAAACTACCCGCGCGTGCCGCGGCGCGACTTAGATGAGTTGAATGAGCTGATACGACAAACGTTCAAGCACCACGTGACCCGGCGCCGGCGCAAGGCGCCATCCAGACGCCGCGGGCCGTAATTACGGTTGTTGCCGGGGGGCGGGCCTTTATAGGCCGTGGCAGTGACGGCGCGGCGTCGTTGGCTTAGAATGGCAGAGGTCGATCCTACCCCTGCCTTGGCACAACGATGAATCCCTCCCGTCGTCATTTTCTTGCCACCAGTTCGATGAGCCTGGCGCCGATCGCGCTGGCGTGGCTGCTGGGCGAAGACGGCGTGCTGGCAGAGCCGCTCAAGCCGGGCCTCGTGCCCGAAACGTTCGATCTGCTGCCCAAGCGCCCCCACTCGCCGCCACGGGCGACGGCCATGATCTCGCTGTTCATGCAGGGCGGGCCAAGCCAGGTCGATCTGCTCGACCCTAAGCCGGTTCTAAACCAACTCGACGGCCAGAAGTTTCCCGGCGACATCAAATACGACAACGCCGCCCAGGCCAGTTCCAAAGTTCTCGGCAGTCCCTGGAAGTTTCAAAAGCACGGCGAGTGCGGCACCGAGGTATCGGAGCTGCTGCCGCACCTGGCCGAAGTGGTCGACGAGATCGTGGTGGTCCGCTCGATGCACACCGGCGTCAACAATCACGGGCAGTCGATTCACGCCCTCAACACGGGCCGCATTCAGCGGGGCCGGCCCGTGCTGGGCAGTTGGCTGACGTATGGCCTGGGCGCCGAGTCGCAGAATCTGCCAGCCTATGTGGCGATGACCGATCCGCAAGGGCTGCCGGTCGAAGGCGTGTTGAACTGGTCGAACGGCTGGTTGCCGTCGCTGTTTCAAGGCACGGTGGTGCGGCCGCGCGAGCCGCGGATTCTGAATCTCGAACCGACGCCCGAGCTGCGCGGCGACGTGCAACGCGAGTATCTTTCGTATTTGCAAGAGCTGAACCGGCGGCACCTCGACGAGCGGCCCGGCGAAACCGACCTAGCCGCGCGGATCGCCAATTACGAGCTGGCCGCGCGGATGCAGACCGCCGCGCGCGAAGCGCTCGACATCGGCCAGGAGACCCAAGCCACGCACAAGCTCTACGGGCTGGACAATCCGGCCACGCAAGAGTACGGCGCGCGATGTTTGATTGCGCGGCGGCTCGTGGAGCGGGGCGTGCGGTTCGTGCAGGTGTTCACCCGCAACCAGTTTTGGGACCATCACGGCAGCATTCGCACGTCGCTGCCGGCGGCCTGCCAGAAGACCGATCAGCCGGCGGCGGCGCTGGTGGCCGATCTCAAGCAGCGCGGCCTGCTCGACACGACCATCGTGCATTGGGGTGGCGAGATGGGCCGCTTGCCGGTCATTCAGAACGACGCCGGCCCAGCTTCGGTGGGGCGCGACCACAACACCTACGGCTTCAGCATGTGGCTGGCCGGCGGCGGATTTCGCCGTGGCGGCGCCTATGGCGAGACCGATGAATTCGGCCACCGGGCGATTCGCGACATTGTCAACCACTACGACTATCACGCCACGCTGTTGCACCTGTTTGGTCTCGATGCCGAGCGGCTGATTTATCACCGCAACGGCCGCCAGGAAACCCTGCTCGACGGCCAGCCCGGGGCCGTGGTGAAGGGGATTTTGGAGAACGGGTGATCGCGTGCCAAGAATAAAAACCGGAATCAACCGATTGTGTATGAGATACTGATTATTCTCCGGCACAAAACCGCTGGCGCACCCAAGTGCGAAACACTTTGATCCAGGCCGACTCATCGCTGGCTTGCTCAAAGTCGATAAACGGCTCGAGGTCTTTCACTCGCAGCATCGGCAGATTCAAGCTGAATTCGCGCGGAGCGTATTGCCCGTCGCTTTCCAGCGAATACGCTTGCAGACCGTCGTCTTCCCATCGCCAGATTTCCGGCACGCCCAGCGCGGCGTAAATTCGAGCTTTTTGGACTTCGCCGGGGCGAAGATCGACGTCCAACGCCAGGTCCGGCGGTGGATCGACAGCCAGGTCGATGTTGCGTCGCGATCGGATCTTCGGATGATTCAGAATGTAATAACATTCATCGGCTTCCAGGCCCTTATCAGGTTTGCGTCTTTTCCAGGTAGTCGCGCTGAGACTGCGGCGCGGAATGCTCAGCTCCTCAGTAAGCGCCTCGATCATTTGCCCGACCAGTCGCTTGATCCATTCGTGGTCGTCTGAGGGCGACATGAGCTCCAAAATCCCTTCATCGTAGGTCATCCGAACATGGCAACTCGACTCATTGTCGCGCAGCGCCTCATAGAGCTCCCACGGGATACCGCGCAGAACCACCCGCTCTTCGCCGGTTAGTTGCAGGATGTTTTTTTGTTCGATCGTTGCCATCGAGCGGCCTCTTGAACAACGGCCCAGCGGGGCGTGCTTTGTTCCTCATTGTAGACGGCATGACATCCGTCGGGAACTGACGATGAGGGGCCGACCGCCCGGCACAAGGCCGACAGCTATCTTGCATTTCGCGTTTTCGTACAATGATCCTATGACCAGCAGATCTCTTCGGTGGTCGTGGGAATATCGGCGGGCGCTGCTATGCGCAGCGCTCATGGCGTTGCTCTCGCCTGCTGTCGCCGGCGCGGCCGATCAAGCGGTCGCCGCGCGGGGCCCCGATGGCCTGCTCGTCGTGATCAACGGCGATCGGCTGCGCGGCACGCTCGCCGTTTCGGACCGTCCTGGGCAAATTGTCTGGCAGTCGCCCGCGTTCGTCGAGCCGCTGCAGTTTTCTCTCTCGCAGGTCCAGACAGTGATGTTCGACGCTCAGCCGAGCAGGCCGCGGGGTGAATACCGTATTGCGCTGTCGGGGGGCGACGTGGTATATGGTTCGCTCGGCGCGATCGACCGCGAGACGTGCGTGGTGCGGTGCGCGTTGGGCACGCTGCGCATCAAGTCGGCCGCCGTGGCCCTGCTGAGCCGCCGGCGGACGGCGCGCGCCCCTCAATCGGGCTTTGAGCCGCTGGTGCTGCAAAAAGTAGTGAGCGACAAGGAACACTTCGATCTTGTCAACGGCGAGATCGTTTATGGAAAGCTGACGGCGTACGACGCGCGGACCAAAACATTTTCGTTCCAAGTGGGCAACCAGGCCGTAAGCCGTCGTGCCGACGACATCGCCGAGATCGCGCTGGCCAACACCGAGCCGAATCACGGCCCAGTGCGATTGGAATACGCCGACGGGACGCGTATCAGCGGAGAGTTGCTGCGGGTCGGCAACGGCCAGGTCGTGCTAAAATCGTCGGCGTTCTTCGGTGGATTGGCATTGCCGTTGGCAGATCTGCGGTTTCTGCGCGCATCGATCGGTTCGACGACCCGAAAGCGCTGGCGGACCGAGGCCACACTTTTGATCGACGGAGGGCGCCTGCACGGCTGGTTGGTGTCGAACCCGCCCGAGTCCGGTCGGTCGTCGCTGGCCTGGCAGCTTTCGGGCGTGTCGACCGCGGCGGCGATTCGCGCTGATGCCGCGTTCTCGATCGTGTTCGGGCAGCCCAATTTGGCCGCCATCACCGAAGAACGACCCGCGGGTGACCGAATCTTTTTGCGGCTCGGCGACGTCGTGAACTGCACGGTGGTGGCCATCGACGGCCACGAAACCGTCGTGCGGACCACCGCTTCAAACGTGAAACGAGTGCCCAACGAGCGAGTCAAGGCCGTGGAGCTAGGTCCGCATTCGCGCGCCACGTTGGCCGACGACAAACTGACGCGGTTACTGACGGTACCGCGACTGCAAAAAGACAATCCGCCGACGCACGTCCTGGGATCGGTCGGCGGCGATTATCTGCGCGGCTGGCTGCTCGGACTGCGCGAGGGCCGCGTGTCCTTTCAAGTCGGAAACGCCCGACGCGAGTTCTTGCTTGAACGAATCGCGTGCATCGTCTGGTTGAACAACGAAGCACGGCCCGCGCCCTTGCCAGCCGGCGCGGGCCTCATTCACGCCACCGACGTCGCGGGCGCGAGCCTGACTCTGACTGCGGCAAAACTAGACCAGGGGACGATGGTCGGTCAGAACGAGTTGCTCGGCGAGTGCCGCTTGCCGCTGGATCGGCTCATCGAACTGCGCTTTGGGCTGACGCCTTCGAAAAGCAAAGCTGCGCACGGATACCGATCGTGGCAGGCGACTAGCGCGCCGCAGCCAAAGGCCTTTGCGGGCGACGAGGCCGCGGGCGGCCAACGACACGCCGAAACCTCGACCCTTATCGGCCGCCCCGCGCCCGACATCACCCTCGAGCAGCTCGACGGTTCAAAGTTCCGTTTAGCGAACGAGCGCGGCAAGGTCGTCGTGCTCGACTTTTGGGCGAGTTGGTGCGCGCCGTGCGTGAAGTGCCTTCCCCAGACCGCCGAACTGGTCGGCCGGTTTCCGCGGAAAAAAGTGCAACTCGTGGCCATCAACTTGCAGGAATCCCGCGGCGAAGCCAGTCAGGCGATCACGCGCATGAAGGTGGATGCTCTTGTCCCCCTCGATCACGACGGCCAGGTTGCCGCCAGTTACGGCGCCCTTTCCATGCCGTATACCGTGGTGATCGCCGCCGACGGCAAGGTGGTCGGCGCCTTCACCGGCTATGGTCCCGGCTTGGCCGGCGAATTGAAGGCCGCGATCGACGCCGCGCTGGCCGACGTTAGCATCACCGCTGCGACCCGAAATTGAATTCACCACGATCGAGCACACCGTTGGCATTGACATCGAACCGCTGGAAATA
>DASVHB010000362.1:0-9427 GCA_036379195.1 Pirellulales bacterium | reverse complement strand
GGGCGCGCACATCGACTTTGTTGCCCCCGAGCATCGACTTGAATTGGTTGAGAAAACCCATGAGTGGCTCCGTGAACGATCCGTTGCCATGCAGCGTGCCCGAGCGCAACGAAAATGTCAACGTATTTCAACTCTTCCAGTTAGGATTCGCGTCGAGTAACTGTAGGATGACCTTCCGAGGTCGTCCAACGCACCGGACGACCTAGGAAGGTCATCCTACGGCGCGCCGTTGCAGAAATTGCGGCGGCCTCAGGGCATCGCCGTAGTTGGCTCATAAATTCCGGCCAGCTCGACCAACAGCTTTTCCAACTCGCCGTAATAATCGTCGTCGCCCAAACCGGCTTTCCGTTCGCGCAGGGCGGCGATCTGCCGTTCAAGTTCGTCGCGGCGCACGCGCGCCTCGGCGGGTAACTGCCGCTCGCGCGGACTGGCGACAAGCTGCATCTGCGACGCCCGCAATCCATCGACCGCGGCGCCCTCTTTGGCCGACCTGGTCGCACGCACGCCATGAAACCAGTCTGCCGGCGTACCTAATCCATCGCCATTGTCGTCGATCAAGGCATGCTCGGTGGCCAGCCGCGCGTCTTCGGCATAAAACTCTTGCGTTCGGGCCGAGGCCATCAAAAACGCCTCGAGCAGCGACGTCTGCTCGTCCTTGTCGAGATCGGCGGCGGGGTCGCCGATGGCCGCCGACAGATAATCGCCAAACCGGGCAAAGTTGTGCTCGAAGCCGCTTTTGGTCGCCGTGACCACGACGCGGTTTTTGCCCGAAAGCGCGTTGATAAATGGCCCGCTGGCCGAAGCACAGTTGACGATCGCCAAGGGCCGTTCGATTTGCCCCAGCCATTCGGCCAATTCAGCCGCCGAAACATCGGGGCCGCGCAAGTTGAACCGGGCGGTCTGGCCGTCAAACGTGCCATGGCCGATCAACACCAGCCAGAGCGGCTCGCGCGACGCTTTTGCTTCGTCAGTCAGTCGCTGTCGCAGCCGCTGACCATCTTCGCCAGCGTCGTCGTCGAGACCGATTGAATCGAACGCCGCACCCGCTCGCTCGGCGGCTGCTTGCCATCGCTCGGCCCATTGGCGAAATGGTTTGCCGTACTCCTCGGAACCGGCGGCGCCCACGACTACCACCACCACGGGCCGGTCTGCGGCGGCTTCGGCGGAAATCGCCATCAGAGAATAAAGCAGGATGCTCGTCATGTTTACCTGATCGACCGCGTGCCGCCGAGACCGCCGAAGCTTGATCCCCGTTCAGCCATTGGTATTCGGCGCCGCTGGTTCGACTTGAATTGCGGCGCCCACGGCCTGGGCCAGGCGGTCCAAAACGTCGGAACGCAGAGTCCGCGTTCCCTCCAGGAAGTCGCAAAGGACCAGCGCATCAAGTCCGGCCTCGCCGGCGATTTTCTTCAACGGTTTACCGCTGCGATGAATGGCATCGCGCAAGTGCCCCGAGAGTGAATTCTCCAAGGCGGCCTCTTCCATTCGCTTGCCGCGTTCTTGCAACTCTGGCAATTCGGCGGCGATTTTTGCGCGATCGCGCCGCAATGCTTCGAGTAACTCAGGATCGATCTTTCGAGCGGTTGACATACTTTCACTCATTGGAATCCGCTACCGCGCGACTTCGTACGCAGTAACCGGAATGATCGTCAAATCGTCGAGCTGTTCGTATACACAAAACAATGATCTCCCGTCGGACGTCTCGCCCCAGCAGCATGGCCTGCCCGAAGAGCGGCTAACGCCACGCCGTGCTGGGTGGGAAACGATGTGCTCGAACTCTTCCGTGTCAATTCCATGTTCTGCGAGATGCTCGACGATTTCATCGCTCCAGACGAACTCAAAGTAGGCATCGACGGACTCGCGAGCGCATTCGTTAAACGTATTTTATCTCATTTCATGAGCCCTCGCCATGTTCACGGCAACCCGTTCCAGCGCCGCAAGCCCCACTCGCCAATCAGGCAGCCGGCGGCGAACAAAAACACGCTCCACTGATGCCATAGCGGATAGGTCCAGGCCTCGACCACCGGCACTTTGCGGTTCGGCAAGCTGGCGACAAAAGCATCCAACTCGTCGGCGTCGATCAGTTCGCCGCCGCTCGTTTCGGCCAACTGGGCCAGCAACTCGCGATTGGGACGCAAGGTGCGCAGCTCTTCCGTCGCCGGCTCGACCGACCAACCGATCTCGCGCCGCCCTACTTCGCTGGCGTCTTCGGCCTTGGCCACTACGCTGGCCCGATAAGCGCCAGGCATGCGTGGTGCGAACGTCGCCGTGTATTCGCCCGCCGCCGCGTCGCTTGGCTCGGCGGTCAGTTCAATCTGCCGCTCGTCGGGCGTCTCGACACGCAGTGACACGCCGGCATTGTCGAGCGGCTCGAACAGCGGGTCGCGCACGCGAATGGCAATCCGCATCAGCCCCGGCTCCTCCGGCGATCGCTCGGCCTCAGCTTCCACGCGCCGTGGCACGTCGGACACCAGCCAGCGAAGCATCTGCCGCCAGGCCGCCTCCAGATCGCTTTTGGCATGTTTCCGACGGTGCAGGTTCCAGCGCCAAAAATCGCCCACAGCCAGCGCCGCCGAGCGGCCGCGTCCAAACTGCTGCACCACCAAAGCCGGCAACGGCTCGCCACCGTCCGACTGCACACTGGCCAGCACCGACGCGCCCGGCTTGATGGCGCGAAACTGACTGATGGTGTTGAACTCGGGCATCTCGGCCAGCCGCCGCTGCTCGTCGCTTTCGGTCGGACGCAGACGTACCCACGGCTGCAGCCATCCTTCGCGCGTCAGCCGCATGCGAACGCCTTCCAGCGGCGCCGTCTCACCACGATCGAGATAGACCGGCAACAGTTCGCCTAGCGGCGTGCGCTGATACCCGCCAGCAGCAAACGCATGTTGCCCGCCCAGCATCAGGCAACCGCCGCCGCGCTGGCTGACAAACTGCTGAATGAGCGACATCTGCTCGTGCGTGAAAAACCCCGCCTCCACGTCGTCAAGGATGACGGCGTGATAAGCAAACAGGTCTTTGGCGTCCTTCGGAAAGCCGCCCTTCAGCTCGTCTTTGTCTTCGGTGCCCAGCCGCAGCAGCACCGGCTCGTCGTATTGTTCGGCGGTTTCGTCTTGCGAATTGCCAAAACCACGATAGAGCGGATTGGTGCGTTCGCCGCGCCGCCCGCGAAACGTGAACTTGGGCTCTTTTTTGGCGATCCGCACCAGCCCGACCAGGTTGACTTCGTCGTCTTCTTGCAAGGCGCGGCGCAGAAACTTGAACTCCCAGTTAGCCCGCCCGGAGACGTAAAGCACGCGATACGGCCCGCCGCCGCGATCGACGGTGGCCAGGCGGCGATTGTTCAGCAGCGTGGCCTCGGCGGATTTTTGCGATTTCAATTCTGCCGCTCGGCTGCCGTCTTCTTCGCCTTTCAGTCTTGCTTCGACCGTGTAGAAACTGATGCCAGGCTGCTCGGGGCGAAGCTCGAAACGCTCGACCAGCGGCTTGCCATCGGGCGGGGCAGTGACGGTGCGACTTTCGATCACTTTAGGATTCTGAGCGGCGCTACTTTGCTCTTCCAGCACGCGCAGCACGACCGCCCGCCCGGCCAGACCTTGGCTTTGGATCTCAGCGGCGATGGTCACCGGGGCGGCCTCAAAATTGGTCTGGCTGACGGTGACGCGCGACACGCTCAAGTCGGCCAGACCTTCGTCAGCGCCCATGACCACCGGGTAAATGGGCGGGTAGTCACGGCGCTCGTCCATCGTCGCCTTTCGCTCCGCGAAAGTAGCGCCTAAGCCGTCGGTGGCGTTGCCGTCGCTGAACAACAGCACGCCGGCGACGGGCCGATCGCGAAAACGTTCGATCAACGCGGCCAGCGATCCGGCCAGCGCCGAAACATCGCCATCGAACGACAACTGCGCTGAATCTTTCAGCGGCGACAGGTGGGTGTCGAACGCGAACGAACGGACCTCGAAGTCTTGAGCCAGCCGCGTTCGCCACGACGCTTGTTCCGACATTCGCCGCCGTAGCTCTTCGCCGCGCGATTGGCGCCGTCCGCGGTCGTGAATGGCCAGGCTGCGGCTGTTGTCGGCCACCAGCAAAAAGAGATTGCTCTGCGGGCGGGGCCGGGTGCCGCTGAACAAAGGCTCGACCAGGCAGATGGCCAACGCGGCCAGCGCGGCTGCCTTGAGCAGCCCGGCCGCCACTCGCACCCACACCGCCGAAGCTGCCCGCCCATACGACCAAATCAGCGCCGCCATGCCCGAGGCGGCGATGGCGGCCGCCATCACCAGCCAATCGCGGGCGCCGAAAACGATGTCGGCCAACATCATTGCCCCGCCCCTAACCGCTCATAATAGCGGCGCGTTTTTTCGAGATACTTGGGCGGCACCGGATCGCGGTCGAGCGGCAACACCGCGTTTTTTGACGTGCGGCGCAGCAACTCCTCGACCACCCGATCGTGCAGTTCGACCAGCGGCTCAGAGACTTCGACTTTCACCAGGTCCCAGCGAGGCGCCTGGAAATTGCGCTTGAGATCGACGCGAATCTCGCGGGCTCGTTCGCGGATGCGGGCGGCCTCGGCCCTCAGCTCTGGGCTATCGACCATTTCTTCCACGTCGCGCAAGCGATCCGTCCAATCCATAAAATCTTCGCCGGCAATCGGAGCAAACCCGCGCCCGTCTTGAGCGGGCGCTCCTAGGCCGCCGGGTCCGGTGACGCCCGACAGGCTGCGCAATCCGCCACGAGCATTGCGTTGTCCACCCGGTTGTTGTCCACCCGGTTGCTGTCCGCCCGGTTGCTGTCCGCCCGGTTGTTGTCCGCCGGGTTGTTGTCCGCCCGGTTGCGTTTGTTCGGTTCCCCGCGTCTCCGCGTACCCGCGTCTCCCTTGCTCCCCCTCTCCCTTGCTCCCCTGCTCCCCCTTGCTCCCCTGCTCCCCCTCCGCCGGCGAATTCCGAGCGATCTCTTCCTTCAACTCCTCGGCAAGCTGGCTAAGCTCGTCACGCGCCCGGCGCAGCGCCTCGGCCTCGTCGCCCAGCACGCTCTCGGCCGCTCGCTCGATCCCCTCGCGCAGTTGCCCGATGCCGGCCCGCGCCAGCCGCTCTTGCTCTCGGGCGTCTTCCGCCAGGCCGCGCTCGGCGGAGATTTCCGCCGCTTCCAGCGCGCGGGCCAGGTCTTGCTCTTGCGCCTTGCGGGCGGTGTCGTACAATTGCTCCGAAAGCAACGGCTCGGTCGATTCAGCGTCGTCGATCGTCTGGCGCATTTGCCTGAGCAAATCTTCCAGCCGCTGCTGCTGTTCGGCCAGCTCCGCTGGCAGTTTTTGATCGCCGCTTTCGTCGCGCAGCGATTTGGCCGGCGTTTCGCCGCGGCCGGAAGCCAGTTGCTCGGCGATGCGCTGCTCGCGCTCTTCAAGCTGCCGGGCCTGCTCGCGCATTTGTTTCATCTCTTCGTTGAAGCGGCCCGAAGCGCGACGGCGAAGATCGTTGCGCAGCTCTTGAAAATCGCGCTCGGCGCGGGTGCCGGCCGCCGCCGCCTGCGAAACCTTCTCCTCGTCCAGCGCTTCCGCCGCCCGCCGCACCTGGTCGCGCGTGTCGTCAAGCTGCTGCCGAGCGTCGGCCATCCGCTCTTGGTTTTCGGGCGATTCGAGTCGCGAACGCAGCTCGTCGGTGTCACGCAGGATCTCTTGTTCCTCGTCGCGCAGCCGCTTCAATTGGCGGCGAATTTCCTCGCGCTCTTCCGGCGTGCGGGCTTCTTGCAAGGCCGACTGCAGCTCTTTTAGCCGCTCGTTCAAATCGGCCTGCCGCCGGGCAAGCTCACTGAGCCGGTTGAGCGCCTGCCGCGTCTCGCGGTCTTGCTGCGATTGTGCTTGCGCGGTGCGCTGCGTCTCGTAACGGTTCTCGTCGTTCTTCAGTTCCAGTTGCTGCAACTGCTGCTGCGAACGGCCCGAACCTCCGCCCCCGCCGCCGCCCTGCTGGCCGCGGACCACGCGGTGCTCTTGCGCCCGCAGCTTCAGCAGAGCCTGATACGCCGCCTGCTCGGCAGACAACGCGGCGGGCAGCGGCTCCAGCGCCGGGCCTTTTTTCTCAGGACCGTCATGTGCCAGCTTCAACTGCGTGAGCGCCTTGTCCATGGCCTGCGTCACCGCCGCGGCGTAAGCCTTCGATTTCGCGTCTTCGAGCTTCTGGGCCAGCTCGTTGGCCTGTTCGAGCGCCGACGCTTGCGATTCCTGGACGGTCTGGACATCGTCGCCAAACTCAGGCGAAGGCGGTCCGGGCGACTCGCGGCGGATTAGCTTCCAAGTGGCGTTGATAATGTCTTTTTGCAACTGCGAGAGTTGTTCCGCCGCGTTGGCGTTGGGGCTGCCGCCTTGCTGCTGTTGCTGCTGACCGCCGGGCGGCTGCTCGCCTTGCCGAAAGATTTCGTCGAAGCGGCGCACTTCGGCAAAATACATGTCGCTGAACGTGCGGCGCGTCTTGCCCGACGCATCGCGGTCTTCGGCCCAAAAATGGTACGACAGCAATTGATCGGGCTCGGCCTGCAATGCTTCCATGCGGATGACGTGGGCCAGCTCGTGTCGCTCTTTGGCCGCCGCCATTTCGCCCAGCACCACTTCGGTCGGTTCTTTGCCCGCCATCGAAAACGTCAGCCCGAACCGCTCCAGCCCGAAATCGTCCCAGGCGGTTGCTTTCACATCGGTCTCTTCCAGCGGCGAAACTTCGACGTCGTGACCGGGAAATGCCAGCTTCAAGTCGGGCGGTTTGTTGGGCAGCACGTTGACGACGAACTCGGCGGGGCTTTTGTTTTCGCGTCCATCGGCATCAACAAGCTTTAGCCGCAGCCGACGGGAGCGATCGCAGACCAGCGTCGCCTCGTAAACTGGCTCGTCACCCTCGGTCGCGTCTTTGTCATCTACTGTCTTCACGTCCGGAGCGACGCGGGCATCACGCGGAGCGTGATGTCTACGGTGGCAAGTGATCGGATCTCCATTGTTTTGAGTGAGCGTGGCTGACGCCACCGGCTTGTTCAAACGGCAGATCAGCGTCAGCTCGGTGCCTTCGACCGCCGAGATAGTGCGCACGTCTTCGATCGTCCGCTCCTTTAGCCCAGTGTAGCTGGGATAAACCAGCCGGGCGTCGGCGCGGACCAGCTTGGGATATTCAAACACGCCGACGTGAAACCGGGCAGTGGTGAAATCGCCAAGCTGGACCTGGTAGTCGAGCGGCGTATTGACGGCTGGAATGCGCCCGCCAAACACCGGGTCGTCCAGGCTTTTGGTCATCGGCAGCCGGCTTGGTTCGCCGCTCGCCGACTGGTAGATCAACGTCGCATCGGTGGGCTGCTCGCCGGCATAGCGTGCCAGCACCAATAAGCTGGTGCCTTTTTCGACTTCGGTATCGCCCGGCTCGATCGTTACCGCCAGTTCACCGCTGGCTGCTTGCCGGTCGCCCCGAGCGTTTGCCAACAGCGCCGCGCGGGCCGACGTGACCGACGACAATCGCGCGAGCACCAGCAGCAATAGCAGCAATGCCGCGGCATTGGCCATCATCGCCGCGGCGATGCGGCGCGTCGGCACGATCCGTTCCCAGGCGTGACCATAAGCGTGCCGCAGAGCCTGGCGGATGACCGCGTCTTGCAGGTAGCTCAGGCGGCCCAGTGGTGACTCGGGCCGCTGCTCGATGGCCGTCAACAGGCACGACCGCAGCTCGGGGTGCGCGGCTTCGATGCGCACGGCCACCGCATAATAGCTGCGAACCGAAGTGGCCGCCCCAAACACCGCGGCGACGGCCGCGGCTAGCGCCAAACAAGCGACCAGTCCCAACGGATGACTTGGTTGCCAGCCGGTCGCGGCGCCCAACGTCCAGAGAACGACTCCCGCCAGCGACGCCAGCAGCCAGGCCACCGTCAATCCGCGCCACAGCCGCAACCGACGAAGCCGCGCCGCTACTTTATCGAGTTGCTGCCGCAGACGATGTTCGATCATGCGCCTCCTCGCCAGATAGTTATAGCGGACGGCTGGCCATCATGCACGCGCGTCGGTCGAGAGATACCGCCTTAACGGTAAATTGGCCCGTGGCAAACCGACAACAACCCGAAGCGTTAGCGAGGCAATTCCCGATATTTGGTCGCTTTCGTTTTTAGGCGTTGCGCCTTCACTTGCCCCGGAGGGGGAACGGCGTTTAGCCGTGGGCGCCAGCTCGTTGTTCTCCACAAATGCCGGAACAGCCACGACCCCTGCCAGCTTGTCTGGCAGGTGAAGGAGTTTGGAGGCTAAGTGGCGTTCCTGGCCATCATTCTGTCCGCCATTTACCTTGCGCTCCTGCCGGGCAAGCCGGCTAGGGGGCGGCTCTCAAAGGGCATTATCGTTCACCATCGACGCAGCGACCCGCTCCGCCTGGAAAAGTGCCGGTTCCCGAGGGGACGGTTACCATTGCGGTGAAATCAGTTACCGTTGACAAAAATAAAAACCGCCCACGGATTTTCCAGGCGTTAACCAATTGCTCAGTAGCCACTTACGCCGCTCGACCGGAGTGGCAATGCTTTGCCACCGCAGCCATAATTATGGGGGGGGCGAATGCCTTCCGCGCACGCCGGGCTCGCCTATCGTATCCGTCACACTCCGCTGCAACAAAATGCGCGGCAAAAGTCGCCGGCTGCCACGTTACCGACAAAGCCATCATGCCGACAAAGCCGCCATCCTGCTCCGCCATGGCGAAAGCTCGGCCTCTCTCCGTTTTATACCAGACGGCTGGCTTGGTCGGTTTTCCGGCGGGAATTCGGGCTTTAGAAATCGCGGCACCAGGCGGCGTCGTTGGATTGGGTGCCGCCGCTCGATCGATCGGCGCAACCAAATTACCCTCTACTACTTCGACGCGCGTCGCGGCGTTTTGGTTCCCTGCCCGCCACGCCGCAATCTCAGCCGCCCGAAAATGACCCGCTACTTCTTCTGTTGTATTCTACGCGGCTCGCCGTCTCCTAAACCCTGTTTCTCGAACCGCGCCGTGGTACAATGCGCGGCGGGGTTGGTGCGTTGATGATCCACGGGCCGGCGCTATCCGAACCTACTTCCGGAGAATCGCCTTTGGGCCGTCCCAAAGTATTCTCGCGCAGCTCGGTTTGGCAGGCGGTTTGCGGGCGACGGTGCCTGGCGCCGATCGCGGCCGTTTGCTGCACATTGCCGATCGTCGGCGTAGCCGATGGCCCGCCAGCGGTGCCCGGCGATAAGACGCCGACTGCTTGCGCGCCGATTGTCAGCGGGCCGACTGCAAAGTTTGGCGACGGCTGGCGTACGGCGGTTGCCTTGCCCCCTCATGCCTGGCCAAAGGACGACTTCCCCTCGGGCGAGTGCCGCGCCTGGGTTGAGCAGGGTTGGTTGATCGTCGAGCGCCGCACCGACCAGAACGAACTGGAGTGGAAGATCGTTTTGGCAAAGGTCGTCGACGAAGAG
>DASVHB010000361.1:0-3192 GCA_036379195.1 Pirellulales bacterium | reverse complement strand
GCGCCGCTTCGGCCAAGGCCGCGACTTCTGCCCGGAGCGTTTCGGTCGGCTACCCCGCTTCCAAGATAAACGCCGACGTGATCGCCAGCGGCTTGGCGCCCGAGACCGCCAGATCGTTTACCGTTCCATTCACCGCCAACTCGCCGATCGATCCGCCGGGAAAGCGCAGCGGCTGCACCACAAAGCTATCGCTGGTCATCGCCATTCGACCAACCGGCGGCTCGAGCACGGCGGCGTCGGCCAAGGCGTCGAGCAACGGGTTGGCCAGCAAGGGGCGAATCAGACCTTCGATCAGCCGCCGCGAAGCCTCGCCCCCGGCGCCGTGCGCCATGGCGATCTGTTTGTCGTGAAACGTTATTTGAAGCGGGTCGGGCATACCGTTAGCCGATGCCAAGTTTTCGTTTTACTTCCGCTAACGGGATCGTTTGCGGCTGCTTGGCGCGCATCTCCAAATACTCCATCAGCCGCTGATTTCGCCGAGTTGCCATCATCTCGACATCTGAATCATCGACGGCTGCAAGCAAGAATTCGCTCCCATCAGGCAGGCGCACGACCAGATCTTCATTCTCCGCCTGCCTAAGAAGTTCAGTAACCTCAGACGATGCGGCGGCAAGTTTAAGCGTCTTCATCGTTCAAACTCCTCACCGTTCAGATCGAATAGATGCTCGCTGTACGTGGTGCCATGTGGCGCTAAAACAACCGGTTATACCCATTCAGCGCCGCCACTCGATATGCTTCGGCCATCGTGGGATAGTTGAACGTGGAATTGATGAAATATCGCAGCGAATTCTGCTCGCCCGGTTGCGACATAATCGCCTGGCCGATGTGAATGATCTCGGAAGCGTTCGCCCCAAAGCAATGAATGCCCAGTATCTGTAGCGTTTCGCGGTGGAAGAGCAACTTGAGCATGCCGACGGTTTGCCCAGTGATCTGTGCCCGAGCCAGACTCTTGAACATGGCGTGGCCCACTTCATAGGGCACGCCCGCGGCCGTCAGCTCGCGCTCGGTTTTGCCCAGCGAGCTGATTTCGGGCGTGGTGTAAATGCCGGTGGGAATATCGGCGATCAAGGCCCGGTCGCACGAGCCGTTGATGCAATGCTGCGCGGCATAGCGTCCTTGCACATAAGCCGCGCTGGCCAGGGCCGGCGGGCCGATCACATCGCCCACGGCGTAAACGTGCGGCAGCGAGGTTTGAAAATGGTCGTTCACCTCCAGTTGCCCGCGATGGTTGGGCTGAATGCCGATTGGCTCCAGCCCCATTTGGTCGGAATTGCCCGTGCGTCCCGCGGCCCAGAAGATGATGTCGCTCTTGAGCTGCTTGCCCGATTTCAGGTGCAGCACCACGCCGTCGTCGAGCAGCTCGACGCGGTCGTAAACCTCGCGGTGACGGATAATCACGCCGCGATCGCGCAGATGATAGCTGAGGGCGTCGATAATCTCGTCGTCGAGAAACTCCAGCAATTTGTCGCGCGTGTTGACCAGGTTCACCTTCAGCTCGAGATTGCGAAACATCGAGGCGTATTCGCAGCCGACGATGCCGGCCCCAAAGATGGTGATCGAGCGCGGCGTCGAGCCGAGCGTCAAAATGGTGTCGCTGTCGAACACCCGCGGATGGTTGAAGTCGATGTCGGGCGGGCGATAGGGGCGGCTGCCGGTGGCGATGACAAACGCTCGGGCCTCCAGGTCGCGTTTGCCGCCGAACTGATCGCTGACCTCCAGCGTGTGCTGATCGCGGAAGCGCGCGTGCCCGTGAAACACCGGCACGTTGTTGCGTTCATAAAAGCCCAGCCGCATTTCGACCTGCCGCTCCATGACGCTCTCGGCGGTGCGCAACAGTTCGGGGAACGACAGGCTGACCGAGATGCCGGCGTCGCGGAAGAGTTTGTTGTTGACGATGCTCGTCAACTGAAAGATGGCATGCCGCAGGGCTTTGCTGGGAATGGTGGCCCAGTGCGTGCAGCCGCCGCCGATTTTGGCGAACCGCTCGACCACGGCCACCCGCTGGCCGAGCTTGGTGGCCTGCATCGCGGCCCCCTCGCCGCCCGGCCCGCTGCCAATCACGATCACGTCGTAGGTTTGACTTTCCATGAGGTTAGTTTAGCAACGACACGGGCGGCACGTATAGCGAGGCGCGGATGACTCGATTGCATTTGCAGACATCCGCCGCCTAGGTCTATCTTACGACATGCAATTCTACCTGCGCGTCTTCGCCGAATTTGCCCGCAATAGCCTGGTGCGCGACATGACGTTTCGCGCCAACTTCCTGATCGACTGCGTCTCGTCGCTGTCGTGGGTGTTGATGAACCTGGGGTTTTACGTGCTGATCTTCGAGTATACCGGCGAGATCGGCGTGCGCACCGGCTGGCACAAATACGAATTCTTCGTCTTCCTGGCCACTACGCTGTTCGTGAACAGCCTGGTGCAGACGTTTTTCATGCCCAATGCCAACGAGTTCAGCGAACTGATCCGCACCGGACATCTCGATTTCGCGCTGCTGAAACCGATCGACGCCCAGTTTCTCATTTCGCTGGCCCGGATCGAATGGTCGAGCCTGGCCAATTTTTGGTTCGCCGGCGGGCTGCTGGGCTACGCCTTGTGGCGGCTCGATTTCACGCCGCAGCCGCTGCAGTTTTTGCTTTACCCGATTTACGTGGCCTGCGGCGTGGCCATTCTCTATAGCCTGATGATTGTGCTGTCGAGCGTCAGCGTGTGGCTGGGCCGCAACCAGAGCCTGTACGACTTTTGGTTCTACATCACCAATTTCTCGCGCTATCCGATGGAGATTTATCAAGGGCCGCTGGGAACGCCGCTGCGTTGGTCGTTCACGTTCATCGTGCCGGTGCTGGTGGTGGTGAATGTGCCGGCCCGGCTGCTGGCCAAGCCGCTCGATCCGGCAAACTGGCCGCTAGCGATGTTCACGCTCGTCGCCACCGCCGCCAGCTTGCTGGTCAGCCGCTGGTTTTTCAACCGGGCGCTGGGCAGTTACCGCAGCGCGAGCAGCTAAATGACCTTGCACGATCATGGCCGTGGGGCACGCGCCCTTGCCGCGGGCAATCGCGGCAGCCTATGATCGGCGCTATGTGCGCATCCGACGCCGATCGTCCCTGCCCCCGCCCCCGTGTCGTTGTGCTCGGTTCGGCCGATCGTTCGCTGGCCGACGGCCAAGGTGACCGGCTGCGAAAGGTGATCGAC
>DASVHB010000360.1:0-10149 GCA_036379195.1 Pirellulales bacterium | reverse complement strand
ATTACCCGCGTCCCAACGACACACAACCAAAAGATCGCGGCAAGGGGCAAAAGCAGGCCGCCTCGAAAATTAGCAATCGCATTAACACCAAACGAAAAAGCAACATGCAGCGACGCCAGCGCCAAGCTTAGTGCCATTGGGGCAAGCCCGGCGGAGACGTTGTCAGTTGCCCGCCCCAGCCGAGATGCTTCGTTTCCGCCGCCCCGACGGGGCTTGCCCCCGTCGAGCGTTGACTGACCGGCTAGCACGCGGCGCCCCATACCACCTCGTCTTTCCGCCGCTGCCCGCTGCCTCCGGCGGCGGACAGCGGCGGAAAAGGTCTAAATAAAGGGTCATCGTTCTAGCCTGTCAGTCGTCGTCCCACCGGGACAAGCCCGGTGGAGACGATAAATCAACCATCTACGCTTGCCTCCACACCCGCCGATCGCTCGGCCGCCGCCTCGATCATTTCGTTGAACCTCGCTTCGACCTTCGCCTGAAAATCGCCCTCGATCTCGTATACGTCGCGGAACTCGGCAAAATCCCAGCGGCCGTACGTGCCCAGATTATTCACGCCGGGCACCCAATAGGTCTCCATCGTCGATTTCTTCTCCTTGGCGTCCTCGCCGCGAAAGCCCTTGATTTCGACCACCAGGTGCAGAAGGTCGTCTTCTCCGTGGCCGTCGTCGACCAGCACGATGAAGTCGGGCCGGTAGCGGCGCGATTCACTGCCATAACGATAGGGCACCTCAAAACCCAGGTTGTGGTTCTTGACGTAGCCGCGCACGCGCGGGTGCGCCTCGGCCACGCGGCAAAACTCCGCCTCCCAGTCGCTATCCAGAATCACCCAATTGATATGGCAGCGCCGCGGGTCGGTCTGCCAGCGCTCGCGCTTCGACGTGGTGAAATTGACATGCATGGTCGAGCCGGCCGGATTGTAAGGATCGAGCAGCGCCTTGACCGGATTGGCGCCGAGGTGGTGCGCCGTAATCGCGCGCGTGATACGTTCGCACGCCAGGTCGGCCAGCTCGGGATACATGAGCTGCGCGGGATACGTGCCGCCCTTGCAAACGAGGCAGGTGTCGAGCCACTGCTTGGTGATCCGCTTGAGCTGCCCGAACAGGTGCAGCTTCGGTTCCTCGCCCGCGTCGCGCCACTTGGTGTAGAGCAGCCGCTTGGTCAGGTGAAACAGCAGCGTCGAAGGCCGCAGGTCACCCGTGTGAACGAGATTCAAATCGACGCCCTCGCCGATAATGCCTTCGCTGCGGGTGATCGAGGGCCCGACCAGTTCCGGCGTCAGCTCCAACACCGAATCGTCGTTGAACGCGGCCGAAAGGCGTTCTTCGGGCAGTTCGACGCGGTAGCCTTCGACCCGCGGAAAGCGAATCTCCAAGGCGTCGCGGTCGGGGCGCACGGCCTTCACCTGGACGGTTTCGCGCGGCGGTTGCGGCGGCGCGATTACCGGCTTGGCGGTGAAGTCGAAGGGCACGCCCAGCACGTCGGCATATTCAACGTTGAACAGGTTCTCTTCGTTCAGTTCATACGATTGCCGCCGCAAGGCGCGGCCGATGACTTGCTCGCACAGCAGTTGCGTGCCGAACGCGCGCACGCCCAAGACGTGGGTGACAGTGTTCGCGTCCCATCCCTCGGTGAGCATCGAGACCGAGACGACGCAGCGGATCGATTCGCCCAGCCGCCCCGCTTTGCCGACCGTGTTCATCACCTCGCGCAGCAAGTCCTGGTCGGAAATGTTGTCGGCTTGCTGGCGGTCGCCGGTGCGCTCGACGATCTCGCGGCGGAAGCGCTCGATTTCGTCGGAGGCCATATCTCGAAAATCTTTGTCGAGTCCCTCGCCCGATTCGAGTTGCTCGCTGTCGATCAGCAGCGTGCGGGGCCGCGCAAGCTGGTTGCCGTGTTCGTCGAAATTGCGGAACAGCGGCAGCCGGCCGTTTTGCAACGTGGTCGAGCCGTCTTCGTTCGCGCGATGGAAGCCCGAGATCCAATCGTAAACGAGCTTCGAGGCCGACGTGTTATTGCAGACCACGATAAAACAGGGCGGGACGCGAATGCCGTGCTGCTGCCAAAGATCAAAGGTCTTTTGGTAATGCCCGTATAGTGCTTCGAGCGCCGTGAGCAGCAGCGTGGGCAGACGATCGGGGTCGAGGTTCCGGGCCCTGCCTCTTCCCTGTCTGGGCATGTGGCTGCGGATGTTTTCCCAGAGATTGCGGAACTTGGGCATCTCTTCGCCGGGAATGTTGTCGGCCACCGGCACGCGCGGCAGCTTGACGATGCCGCACTCGATGGCGTCCATCAGCGAAAAATCGCTCATCGTCCACGGGAACAGGGTGCCTTCGGCGTAGCCCGAGCCGCGCAGAAAAAAGGGCGTGGCCGACAGGTCGATCACGCGCGCGATGCCCAGCTTGCGCCCGACGATTTCCAGGCCGGAGATCCAGAGCCGCGCGGCTTTGTTGCGATGCTCGGCCTCTTTGCGATCGTCGCCCGTCAGGTCTTCGTCGTCCTCGTCCGGCTTCTCGCGATAGCAGTGGTGGGCCTCATCGTTCAGCACCGTGACGTTCTTCAGGCCCATCAGCTCGGGCATGACGCGCTGGAGCATCTGGCCTTCGGTTTCGAGTGTATGGAGCGGCCCGCCCCGGCCCTGCAGCAGCGATCGGCCTCCCTTGGACAGCTCCATCCGCTCGCGCAGTTTGAATGCGTGATAGTTGGTGATGACGATTTTCGCGCGTTCCAGGTAGCCCAGCATGTCGGCGGGCACGAGCTCGCGGCTTTGGTAGTAGCTGTCGGGGTCGTTGGGCTTGAGCACTCGCAGCCGGTCGCGAATGGTCAGGCCCGGCGACACCACCAGAAAGCCGCGCGTGAATTTGTTGCTGTTGGGCCGCCGAACGGCGTTGACCGTTTGCCAGGCGATGAGCATGGCCATGACGGTGGTCTTGCCGGCGCCCGTGGCCAGCTTGAGCGCCAGCCGCAAGAGAGCGGGATTCGCCTCTTCGTTGGCGGCGGTGAGGTGCTCGAGAAAGCGCTTGCCGGTTTTGCTCAGCGGGGCCACTTCGGTGAGCCAGATGGCCGTTTCGACGGCTTCGATCTGGCAGAAGAACGGGCGAACGTCGTTGAACGCATGATGCCGCCAACGTTGCAGCAAGCGGGCCGTCTCGGGCGTGACCTGCCAATTGTTCGCGTTGGGCCAGGCGCGCCACTGGGCGATGTGCTGGCGGATTTCGTTGATGATAGGTGTCGGGTCGTATTGCTGTTCGGCGGTCGAGAGGCCGAGACCCTCGTCAAAGACCATCTCCTGCTGGTTTGGCGTCTTCCGCTTTTTCGGCTTGGGGATCGGCGTGATAAACTCCGCGCGACGCCGGCTTTCGAGAATCTGCTGAGTCGGCTGCCCGTGCGCGTCGAGCTCCCAATGCCGCTGCGGGCACACGTAGGGGGAATTGATAATGGGACGCTCGAAGAATTGGTCCAGCATGGCGGCCCCACCCAAAGCATGAGAGAGTGGCCCAATTTGACAGCGCTGGATGCGCGATGTCAACCAACACAATACCTCGCGAGCGCACCCCGCGACGAAGTGATGGGAGCGTCTTGCCGAATTGATCGCGACGAGATTACAATCGCGTGTGGCTGAAGCTAGCCAAAGACTCCCTGCCGACGCGCGACCATGCCCCGCCCCGCGCTGAAATCTGCTGTTGGTTCGTTGTCGCTAGCGGCCGTAATGCTGGCCGGCGGCGTCGCTCGCGCGGCGGAGCCTGGCGACAAGGCCGATCATTGGGCGTACCGGCCGCTCGCCAAGCACGCGCCGCCAAAGGTAACGGGCGACGCGCAAGGGCTCAACCCGATCGATGCTTTTGTCGTCGCCGGATTGCAGGCACGCGGCATGGCGCCCGCGCCGACGGCGGATCGGCGAACGCTCATCCGGCGTCTGTCGTTCGATCTGCTGGGCCTGCCGCCTACGCCCGAAGAAGTCGCGCAGTTCCTGGCTGACGAGTCGCCCACGGCGTACGAGGCGCTGGTCGATCGCTTGCTGGCCAGCCCGCATTATGGCGAGCGCTGGGCCAGGCACTGGATGGACGTGGTCCACTTCGCCGAGACGCACGGCAACGATCAAGACCGGCCACGCCCGCACGCCTGGCCGTATCGCGACTATCTGATTCAGGCTTTCAACGGCGATCAACCCTACGCGCGATTCGTCGCAGAACAGGTGGCCGGCGATGTGCTGTTCGCCGACGACCCCTGGGCAATTGTGGCCACCGGCTGCATCGCCGCCGGACCGTGGGACGAAAGCTCGCAACGCGATATCCGCGACGACACCGTCGACAAGAAGATCGCGCAAAACCTCGACCGCGACGACATGCTCACCACCGTGCTGGCCACGTTCGCCAGCACCACCATTCACTGCGCCCGCTGCCACAATCACAAGTTCGACCCGATCACGCAGGCCGAATACTACGGCTTGCAGGCGGTGTTTGCGGGCGTCGATCGCGCCAACCGCCCGTACGACCCCGACCCCGCGGTGCATCGCCGCCGGCAAGCGCTGCTGGCCCGGCGCCGCCAAGTGGCCGAATGTCGCCTTTCGCTCGGCGAAAGTAGCGATGAAAGGCTAAAGATCGAGACAATAAGGACTGAGACAACCGACGCTCGCGCTGCAAACGAGAACAGCGCTGACTTCGGCGGAGCGAAAGGCAACAATGCGGCGGAAGGCAAGGGGGCCATCGAAATCGCCGAACTGCTTGACCCCGCGGTGCAGTCCAAGGTGGCCGCCTGGGAAAAAACACACGCTGGACTCGCCAGCGCTTGGACGACGCTCGAGGTTGTTACGATCGTCTCGGCTGAAGGCTCGTCGCCCGACAAGCTCGCTGATGGCTCGGTGCGGTTTGGCGGCAAGCTGCCCGAGACCGATACCTATACGATGGTCGCCGAAACCTCTCTCACGGGTATTACCGCGGTCCGCCTCGAAGTCTTGACCGACGATACCCTGCCCCACGCCGGGCCGGGCAGGCAGGACAATGGCAATCTGCATCTCTCGGAAATTTATCTGCAAGCTGCCGCCTTGGCCGCTCCGGCGACCGCCCGTGAAGTTCGGTTGGAAAACGCTTCGGCTGATTTCGATCAGCAGGGTTGGACCGCGGCCATGGCCATCGACGGGCAGGTCAAAACCGCTTGGGGCATTTATCCCGAAGTCGGAAAGCCGCACCTGGCCGTGTTTGAATGCCAGGCGCCGGTGGGCTTTGCCGGTGGAACCGCCTTGACGTTTACGCTGGAGCAACAGCATGGCGGCGGACATTTGATTGGCCGGGTGCGGCTCTCGGCCACGACGGCCGCCAAGCCCGTGCGCGCGGGGCCGGCGCTACCCGACGAGGTGGCGGGCGCATTGGCCTTGGCGCCGGCCAATCGCAGCGATCGGCAAAAAGCGACGTTGGCGCTCTACGTGCTGGGCGAAGAGATCGAGCGCGAGTTGTCGGCGCTGCCGCCGCCCGCGCTGGTCTATGCCGCGGCCAGCGATTTCACGCCCGAAGGCAGTTTTAAGCCCGCCAAAACGGCCCGCCCGGTGTTTGTCTTGCGGCGCGGCAATGTGAACCAACCGGGCGAGCCTTCCACGCCTGGCGCGCTGGCGTGTCTCGCCGATCTGCCTGCCAAATTCACATTGGATGATCCGAACGATGAAGGCGCGCGCCGCGCGGCGCTGGCCCATTGGCTGACCGATCGACGCAATGTCCTGGTCTGGCGGTCGATCGTCAATCGAGTCTGGCATTTTCATTTTGGCCGCGGCATTGTCGAGACACCCAACGACCTGGGCCGCATGGGCGCCGCGCCCACCCACCCAGAGCTGCTCGATTGGCTGGCCACGTGGTTTTATGAGCAAGGTGGCTCGCTCAAGCAGTTGCACAAGCTGATCGTCACCAGCGCCACCTATCGACAGTCGTCGCGGCACCACGAGGACTATGCGAAGATTGATGCCGGCAATCAGTACCTGTGGCGGATGAACCGCACTCGGCTCGACGCCGAATCGCTGCGCGACGCCGTGCTCGCTATCAGCGGCAAGCTCGACCGCACGATGCACGGCCCCAGCGTCAAGCAGTTTGTCGAGAAGCCGGGCATCCACGTCACGCCGATTGTCGACTATCAGAGTTTCGACGTCGATTCGCCGGCCAGCCTGCGGCGCGGCGTGTACCGGTTTTTGTTCCGCACGCTGCCCGATCCGTTCATGGATTCGATGGACTGCGCCGACGCTTCGCAACTAACGCCCACGCGCAACTCGTCGGTGACGGCGCTACAGGCGCTGGCGATGCTGAACGACCATTTCATGGTGCGGCAGAGCGAGCACTTTGCCCAGCGGCTGCGGACGGCCCATGAACAACTGCCGGAGCAGATTCGCGCGATGTATCAACTGGCGTTGGGGCGCGATCCGACGAAAAACGAATCCGCCGCGCTGGCCGCGTACGCCGCCCGGCACGGGTTGGCCAACGCCTGCCGGCTGATTTTGAACAGCAACGAGTTTGTGTTTGTGAATTAGGGAATAGGGGACAGGGAATAGGGGACAGGGAGCAGGGACGGATCGGAGACCCGAGGCCGGTGGCTGGGGCAGAGTCTAAGCGATGCCCCAGTTATTCAGCGTTGCCCCACGTATAAGAAAATGCCGGGGCATCGCCAACGCTCTGCCCCAGCCACCAGCCACCAGCCACCAGCCACCAACCACCAGCCACCAGCCACCACCATGCCACGCTACCCGTCACGCCGCGAGTTTCTTTGGTCAACCGGCGGTGGCCTGGGCGGCATCGCCTTAGCCAGCCTGCTGGGCCAGCAAGAGCTGCTGGCCGACGCGCCGCGACCGCGCGCCGAGCTGAATGGTGGGCTGCACCACCGCGCCAAGGCGCGCCGCGTGATTCAGCTTTTTATGAACGGCGGCGTCAGCCAGGCCGATACGTTCGATTACAAGCCCGCGCTCGAAAAGCTCGACGGGCAAGCCTTCGACCCCGGTGAGCACGTCGAGTCGGTCACCGGTTCGCCGGGCTTCAAGGTCATGAAAAGCCCGTTCAAGTTCCGGCAGCATGGCCAGTGTGGGCGGTGGGTCAGCAGCGTCTTTCCACACCTGGCCGGCGCGGTCGACGAGATGGCTTTTCTGCTGTCGATGGTCTCGAAGACCAATGTGCACGGGCCGGGCAGCTATCTGATGAACACTGGCTTCGTGTTGCCGGGCTTTCCGGCAATGGGCGCGTGGATGTCGTACGGGCTAGGCAGCCTGACCGATGATCTGCCGGCGTTTGTGGTGATGCCCGACCCGCGCGGGCTGCCCTACAACAACCAAGGCAATTTCACTTCGGGTTTTTTGCCGGTGGCCCACGCCGCGACGATCATCAAAGCCTCATCACCAACACCGATCAACGACTTGTTTCCACCGACGTCGGCCAAATACATCACGCGCGAAAGTGAAGCCGAAGGTCAGTCGCTGTTGGCCGAGTTGAATCGCCAGCATCTGGCCGAGTCGCCCGGCGATTCGCGGCTGGAGGCCCGCATCGCGTCGTACGAAATGGCCGCGCGCTTGCAGCTCAGCGCCCCCGAGGTGCTCGACCTGAGCCGCGAGACCGCCGCCACGCAAAACCTCTACGGCCTGGACGACAAGGCGACTGAGGAATTTGGCCGCCGGGCGTTGGTGGCCCGACGCATGCTCGAACGCGGCGTGCGGTTCGTGCAGGTATGGAGCGGCGCCGCCGGCCCCTCGAACAACTGGGACAATCACAGCAACATCAACACCGAGCTGCCGGCGATCGCAGCCAGCGTCGATCGGCCCATCGCCGGTTTGCTGGCCGACCTGAAGACGCGGGGTTTGCTCGAAGACACGCTGGTGGTGTTCAGCACCGAGTTTGGGCGGCAGCCGTTCAGCCAAGGCACGGCGGGCCGCGACCACAACGGCGGCACGTTTGTGTGCTGGTTGGCCGGCGCCGGCATCCGGCCGGGCACCGCCTATGGCGAAAGCGACCCCTGGGGCTGGCGCGCTCGCACGCCTATCACCTGCCACGACCTGCACGCCACCATCTTGCACCTGTTGGGGGCCGACCACACGCGGCTGACCTTCCGCCACAACGGCGCCAACCGCCGCCTGACCGATGTACACGGCGAGTTGATTCAGCCGATCCTCGCTTAAAATGCCATGCGCGATGGAAGCTCGACGCGTAAGCGAGGTTGGAATTGATTTATCCGACGCATCGGCGAGACCGGCTTTCCCTCGCTGACGCGTCGGGCTACCACAGGGACGTCAGCCGAAATTATTCTATTTCCGTTGTCCCGTCTTGACCGCGGTATAAAACCGAGCCGACGTCGGCGGGGTTCGGAATGCGCAACGAATTCGCGCCGACAAGACCAAAGCACCAATTCATCAACAACAGTGCCACGACGATGGCGGCGTAGCACTGCACGAAGCGCGTCGGCAGCCCGCTCCGCCGGCCAGCGAGCAGCCACGCTCGATAGGGAAGTTGAAACAGCACGAGGGCCGCCACCAGCCAACCCAAGCGATGCACGCGCCAGGCCGAATGCCAATCGCCATGAGCCAGGTGGATAAAACTGCGCGTCAACCCGCAGCCCGGACAAGACAGCCCGAACAACGATCGCGACATGCACAAATGCGGCAGCGGATAGTCGGGCAGTCCGGCGAGCGCGACACGGTCGCCCCGCACTTGCAACAGCAAGGCCATCACACCGATAAACACTGCCAGCGCCAGAAAGAACCAATGACACCCGCGCTCGGCGGACCAATTGACTCTGTCCATTTCAGGGTTGAGCAGCGGGGGCCTGGTCATTGTTGCCGCAACGCCGACTGAAGCGCAACGCGGAGAATGTTCCACAAAAATACAAACAGCAGAGAGATGCCCACCATCTTCCCGCCTTTCGGCTTGCCCTGAATCAGCCAGATAATTCCCATAATGCAGCCAATGCTGGAGCAGAGCACCGCCAGCACCCAGTCGCTAACTTGTAACTCGCTATCGCGGGCGCGGCGCCTCGCATCAGCTTCGCGCGGCGCGGTGTCAAAGCGAGGGGGTTCGTAAGGGTTTTCCTGCGGTTCGATGGGGTCCATGCAATTCTCAGTTCATGAGGTTAATCTTTGCCCGCAACCGGCGACACGCGCGGCTTTCCGAAGTCGGCGTTAAAGACTTTGCTCTCACGGCCATGCACCACGACCAATTGAGGCGCGCCTCCGCTTCCTCCGCTGGTCAAGGTCGCGCCGTCGCCGTTCGGCGCTTCCACGGCGACGAACGCGTCTCCGCGTTTGCCAATGCCCAGGTGAGCGCTGGCCGATTGATCGATCGACAGAAACGACAGCACGGCCGAGTTTGGCTCGCACGTGAGAATGGCTCGTTCATTGCCTGCCGCATCGACCACCACCAGCTTTCGCGTTCTCAACTCATCGTGCGAGTCGTCGCCGCCCGCGCCTATGCTGACATACGCCACACCCGCCAGCAGCATGGCCGCTACCGTCAGCCGCAACATCCTGACCTGCTTTTGCAAGGCGATCATGTTTTCTTGCATCTCGCTTCTCCCTGAAAAGGTGGCTTCGCCGAGGAACACCGTCACTATACGCCCGCGCGATACGCACGCAATATGCCGATGCAATCTCGCCGCTTGCCGCCCCGAGCCGCCGGCGGTACAACGAACCTCGTTGGCCCCAATCACGGAGAGACCCATGACCGCCCCGCTGCCGCAAGCCACTCAGCGCACGCTCGAAACTCCGCACGGCCAGGCGATCGGGGCCAGCTACCGCTGGCCGGGCGGGCAATACTGCGCCATCCACACGGCCCGCGGCATGGTCGGCTGCGGCATTTTCGACGTGCATGTGGCGGGCGAATTCGGCATGGCTGTGGCTATCGCTAAAGGCACTCCCGAAAAGCCGCTGGTCGAGCCGGAAGATCTTTATTCGGCCAAGATCGTGGCCGTGAGCGAGCCGGCCAAAAAGCTGGGCATCACGCCCGGCATGACCGGCCTCGACGCGCTATCGCGGCTGCTGCGCGAGTAAGAACTACACCCGACAGGGCTCGAACCTGTAACCTTCGGTTCCGTAGACCGATGCTCTATCCAATTGAGCTACGGGTGCTTGGTGCCACCAGTTATCGGCTGGTGAAGTCTCGTAATGTACCGAATTTCGCGCCGCCTGCAAGGCGGTAGCGC
>DASVHB010000359.1:0-5808 GCA_036379195.1 Pirellulales bacterium | reverse complement strand
GCAAGAGCCGAGCGCCGCGCTGGCCGGTCTCGAATACGTCGATGTGCGGCGCCGTATGAAACAGCACCAGCGCGTCGGCGTGATCGACCATCGTCCGCGTGATGTTGGCGTGCAGATCGAGCGTGGCGACGATCGGCGTGCGGCCGGCGATGCGGCGGGCGGCAGCCAGAAACTCGCCTTCGATATCCGGGTGATCGTCGGCGACCATCGCACCGTGCAACGCCAGCAGGATGCCATCGGCCGGCATGGCGCGCCGGAGCGACTCGGTGAACTCAGTCAGCAGCCAATCGAACGTTTCGGCGGTAACGGCGCCCGAGGGCCAGGCCGGCAACCGCACCATGCCAACAATCTCTGGCCGTTCCGGCCAGGCCCGCAGCGACTGGATAAATCCGCCCAGCTCGTTGGTGTCGGCCATCTGCTCGACAAGCTGGTCGCCCCGCAGCACGCCGAATTGATCAAAGCTGGCGCGGGTCGTGGCCAGCGGATTGAAGGTGTTGGTTTCTTGCCAAAGCTGGCCGATCGCGATACGCATGAAGACGGGGTCGGGATTCAGAGGTCGGGGGTCAGGGGAAACAAAAAACGGTGGCTGGAGCAGAGTCTAAGCGATGCCCCGGTTTTAATCATCTGGCGAAACGGTGGCTGGGGCAGAGTCTAAGCGATGCCCCGGCTGATCCAGCGCACAGGATGCGCGTCATGATAACGGACTGAATTCCGCTTCACGACCGCGGCTTCGCCGGTGAGTAGCTCCGCAAAACCGAGTTGCCGCCCCACCAACCCGAAGCGTTAGCGAGGCAATCACCCGCTCCGCCTCGCTGACGCTTCGGGTTAATGTGTGTTCGCCGCCTGCCGGCTCGACCTTATCCACTACCCATCGGCGCCGCTCGGACCTACGCCAACCCCGGTATCGGTTGCCCGCCTTCGGTGACGATCGGAATCGGCCGGCCTTGTGGGTTCACCCAATGAGCGTCAAGATCGATGCGCAGATGGCGGAAGACCGTGGCCGCCAGGTCGGAGGGACGCACTCGGGCGTCTTGAATGTCGTACCCCTTGCGGTCGGTGCGCCCGATTACCTGGCCTGAGGGCAATCCGCCGCCGGCCACCAGCATCGACATGCAGTTGGTCCAATGTCCGCGTCCGCCGTCGGGCGAAAGCATCGGCGTGCGGCCGAATTCGCCGAGCATCAACACCAACGTCGAATCCAACAACCCCCGCTGATCGAGATCGGTCACCAGCGCGTGCATGGCGCGGTCGATCGTCGGCAGAATGGGCGTCAGGCCCTTCACAATGCCGCCCCAGGGAGGCACGTTGTCGCCGTGATGATCGAAATAGCCCCACCGCCCGCTCACCAGCACGAACGTGACGCCCGCCTCGACCAACCGCCGAGCGAGCAAGGCCTTTTCGCCCACGCTGATGCGGCCATAGGCGTCGCGCACCGCGTCCGGTTCCTTTGACACGTCGAACGCCTCTTTCACCCGGCCTGAGGCCACCATGTCGAACGCCATCTGCTGATAGCGATCGACCTGGTGCATGGTGGCGGCGCGGTCGAGATCGTGGCTGAGGCGATCGAACTGCCGCCGCAGGCCGGCGCGGTCTTGCAGCCGCGGCACGGTCATGCCTTTGACCGGCGCCAGCCGACCCGCCAACTGGCCCCCTTGCACCGGTTCGAACTCTTGTCCCAAGTGGCCGGCGCCCCACACGTCGGCCTGCCACGAATCGGCCAGGCCGACAAAGGCGGGCAGATCGGCGGCATTGGCGCCGCGGAACCGGGCGGCCACCGAACCCATCGAAGGGTATCCATCGCCGTCGTTGCCGTTGTCGGTGCGGCGGGCCAGCGCGTTGCCCGCCTGCATGGTGATCGGCGTGTGATTGCTCGCCGAGCAATCGACCGAGCGGATGATCGATAGCCTGTGCATCAGGCTGGCTTGCAGCGGCAGATGCTCGCAGACCTCGATGCCTGGCACGCTGGTGCCGATCGTTTGATAAGGCCCGCGGATTTCGTGCGGGGCTTCGGGCTTGGGGTCCCACATGTCGATATGGCTGGGACCGCCCGACAGCCAAAACAGAATGACCGCGCGGCGGTCGCCGGCGGTGGTTTGGCCAGCGGCCGACAGCCGCAGCGCATCGACCAGCGAGACCCCTGCCACCCCGGCCAGGCCGGTCTGCAAAAACCAGCGCCGCGAACCAACACGGATCAGATCGCCCGGCGGCGGGCAAAGCGGATGAGCGACGCTGCCGCGCAAATGGTGTGCGGCATGCGCATGAGAAGCGTGCAAATCGGCCATCGTAAAGGCTCCTGCACCGCGTGGGAGGGACCGCAGCCGCTAGTAGACGGCAAAGGGGGAGAACGGTCAAGCGTCGCTAGCTACCTGTAATGTCCGAAAGTTTAGGCGGCGGCGGTCGAGAGACACCAACCCGACGCGCAAGCGAGGAGAATCAGGCCGCTTCCTCGCTGGCGCTTCGGGTTAATGTGGGCGACCAACTCAGTTTTAGTAGGCTACCTACCCGCCGATGTACTTGGCATACACCGTGCGCGCGGTGGCGATGTCGTCGGTGCCGCCGATGATGGCCCGGCCGTCGGCAAACACGGTGAGCGTGTAACCGTCCACTTCCAGCCGCAACAAGAACGGATTGCGCGTCACGCGGCCCACGCCAGCCAGTTTCTCGGCCAAGGCGGCCAGCGAAAGTGCCGCCCCGCCGGGCTGGGCCAACTGCACCGCGTTACGACCACAAAGCACCGCGGTGTGCGTGCCGCGCTCGCCCGACAGCCAGATGAACTCATGTCGCACGCAGGTCGGGCAATCGGCCCCTACGCGCAAGCCCCCGGCCTTCATCGGCAGCAGCCGGTTCTCCCACAGATCGAACACCAACAGCGAACGCTGCACCGCGTCGCGCCGCCCGCTGAGAATCTTCAGCGCCTCCATCGCCTGAATCGAGGCGATCACGTTGACGATCGGTCCCAGAATGCCCGCCGTGTCGCAGGTCTCGGTGGTTCCGGGCGGAGGCGCTTCGTGAACGAGGCAGCGCAGGCAGGGGGTTTCGCCGGGCAGGATGGTCATGGTCTGGCCGCCCGCCCCAATGCAGCCGCCATAGACCCAGGGAATGCCCAGCTTCACGGCGGCGTCGTTGAGCAGAAACCGCGTCTCGAAGTTGTCGGTGCCATCGACGATGCAATCGACGCCCTCAAGCAGCTTGATGATGTTGGTGTGATCGACATCGGCCACGATCGGCTCGATTTCGATTTGCGAGTTGATGCGGCGCAGCTTGCTGGCGGCGGCGATGGCCTTGGGCAGATTTTGGGCGACGTCATCTTCGTCAAACAGCACCTGGCGTTGCAGGTTGCTGGTTTCGACAAAATCGCGATCGACAATTCTCAGCCGCCCGACGCCCGCTCGGGCCAGCGCGTTGGCCAGCACGGTGCCCAACGCCCCGCAGCCGCACACCAGCGCCCGGCTGGCCAGCAGCCGCCGCTGCCCCTCTTCGCCCAGTTCATGAAAGCGAATCTGCCGGGCGTAGCGATCGAGGTTAGTCATGGGGATTTGCGTTCCTCACAGTAGGGATTCCACTGCTTGATGGAATCCGGCGCATATTCGGGTTCCGCGTCGCCGAAAGCGCGCTCAAGACATTGTAAGGCTAATCGCATCCAATCTTCGCGCTCTTCGTCAAGCTCGTTGGGCATTTTTCGAACTCCCCGGTAGTCTGTCATCGTTTTTTAAATCACCGGGCTAGCGCGTCAACGCCAGTTGGCTTGCGGCCGGTGGATTTTCGAGGCATGGCTCCGATGTCCAAAGCGTTTTCAACACGCAGCCGCTGCCCTACGCATGCATCAGGCATCTAAGATACCTTTGGACATCGGAGCAATGCCTAAAAAAATCCAAAGGTAGCTCCTGCTATCGAGCGCAAACGACTGCCTGGCGAATTAGTAAGATAGTCTAACGACTCAGCCTCGCATCGCTCAAACCAAAAACCCCGCAAACTCGCCCGAGCCGGCCAGGTCGCGTTGCAGCAGGTCGCATGCCTGGCGGGCCTGAGCCAGATCGTCGCACCAGCCGGCCCGGCGCAGCGCGAGCACCGGCGCCTCAATCTGCGACGCCAGCACAGCGATCTCATCAGCCGCCGCCGCTTCACAAACAACGACGTCGATCTTCGTATGCTGAACCCTGAACCCTGAACCCTGAACCCTCTGAGAACCCTGAACCCGTTGCCCCACGAGAAGGTTCTTGGCCGCCTTTCGTCCCGCCGGATCGAACTGCGCATCTTCCGGCAACAGCGCGATCGCCACCGCGGGCCAGCGGGCCAACCGCCGCAGCTCCGCCGTCAGCGACGGCCCGGCATCGCTCAACTCGGCGATGAGCATCACGCCCAACCGGCTGGCTTCTTCGCAGAGCGCCTCGTCGGGCTGTTCGACCATCATCACCAGGTCGGCTGCTCGCCAATCGGCCAGCGGCCGCTCGGGCACCTCAGCCGCGTCCACCCCGCGCGCCACCCAGCCCCGTCCCTCGAAGCGCAATTGCCGTCGATGGACGCCGAGCCTGCGAATGCCCAGCGGCCGCTCGGCCGTGGCCAGCACTTCGTCGCCGCGGCGAAGTTCGACTTCCACTCGATAAAGAAACGGCAACTCGGTGGTCCAAAAACACGGATCGGGCACGACGGCCTCAGCCAACAACGCACCGCCTGCCGAATCGCCACTGCCCGAATCGCCGCTGCCCGATTCGCCGCCGATGCGCCTTGCGTCAGCCAGCGGTTTCTGCCGCAGCGGAATGGTGGCGGACAATGTGTGCGAATACGCGCACGTCGGTCCCACCACGCGGCCGGTCAATTGGCAGCTTTCCGGCAAACTTTCCGCCGCCCACCGCGCATAAATCCGTGCGACGGCGTTGCTCGCTTCCCCAAAGAAAACTTCCAGCTCGCCCATGACTCCAGCCTAACCGATCGCTATGGAAGAAGGCTATGGGATACAATAGACTGCCGCGTGAATAGAGGACTGCTCGATGTCTACCTCGTCTATATCAATGAGCGATAGAAGAGCAACTGGCAGGCGGAGGCGCCGTAGGCTGCAATTCAGCCTGCGAATGCTGTTTTTGTTCGTCACCGCATTCGGCCTGTGGTTGGGCCATTATTTCGATCCCATCCGCCGACTCGAGCGGCGACTGCGCGACCAGAGCGAGCAAGTCCGATTGGCCGCCATTGAGGATCTGGCCAGCATGGGACAAGAGGCGCGATCGGCCCATCCTTCTCTCGCCGCGGCGCTGCAAGATCCGAGTGAGCGGGTTCGTTCCGCCGCTGTTTGGGCGCTGTCGCGCACGGGCGAAGATTGGCACACGCTCACGCCGCTGCTGAACGACGATCAGTTGCGCCTGCCGGCCGCTGAGGCAATTCTCTGGTGCGGCGGCGATCCGGCCGTCGTCATGCCCACAATCATCGACATCAACGCCAGCGAAGCCTCTAGTGCCGCGTATTCCCTGAGAGACACAACTGAATTGATCACCGCATTCGGGCCAGCCGCTTCGGCCGCGGCAATTCCCGCAGTGCTTGCATCACTCGTGGCAGCGGCAGAGGATACCGCGGTGCAAAAAGCGGCGAGTAACATTCTGCGGTTGTTACCCCGCCCCGCGGCGAGTGTGCTGCCTGCATTGCGTCGGTTTTTGCGCCATGAGCGGCCTGACATCCGCTTGGCGGCGGCTGAACAACTATTGCGTCTCGGTCACGAGGCAGGCCCGGCCGCGGAGGATCTCGATGAGCGGTTAGACGACGCCGATCCCTTGGTCACACAGGCTGCCGCGGCGGCACATTGCGCTATCGGTAATGGCG
>DASVHB010000358.1:0-2050 GCA_036379195.1 Pirellulales bacterium | reverse complement strand
CGGCTTGCCCGGCAGAAGCGTAAGTTTAAGAGGCTAAAACGACCTCGCTGAACCGACCGGGGCCACAGCCGGGGCGGCTGCGCCACAAGCCGAATCGGCGGCAACAGAGCTTTAAGACACTACCCGCGACTACCCAAATTTGACAGTGTCTCGGGGCAGGTGTATAGAAATAGCTCAAGATTCGCCGCTTTGCGAGGTGCGACGCATGATCATTGGCAAACTCTGGCATTCTCTGGCCGCCCAAATCAACAAGCTGGCCAACTTCTTCTGGACCTCCGACCCCATCGCCCAGATGCAGTATGAATACGATCGGGCGGTGGCGCAGCTCAAGGAGGGGCGCGAGGGCCTGGAGCAATACCGCGCCTTGGTCGAGCGCGTTAGCCGGCAAGTCACCACCGCTCAGCAGCACGTCAGCCGCCTGGAAGGCAAGATCAAGTCGTACCTGCAAGCGGGCGACCGCGAGACCGCCGCCAAATTCGCGCTGGAGATGAAGAAGGCCAAAGACGACCTGCAAGAAAACCAGTCGCAGTTGGCCATGCACGAAGCCGCCTACAACAACAACCTGACCAAGATCAAGCACGCCAGCGGCAAGCTGAACGAGATTCAGAACAAAATCAAAAAATACGACGCCGAACTGAAGATGAGCCGCGCCGAGGCCGAGATGGCCAAGCTGGCCACCAGCTTCCAGTTTGACGTCACGACCGACTTCGGCCAGATCGAACAGGTGTTGCAAGACAAGATCGGGCTGAACCGGGCCAAGGCCCGCGTGGCCGCCGACCTGTCGGGCGAGGGCATCGAAGACATCCAGCGCGAGCAGGCCGCCGAAAAGGCGATGGCCGATCAGGCCCTGAAAGATTTCGAGGTTTCGATGGGCCTGGTCACGCCCGAAACCGCCGGCGTGCCGCAAGCCACCAAAGAGCTTGGCCCCGCCGTGCAGCAGCAGCCGCAGGGGTAGCTAAGTCAGCTCGCTCGCCGCCCAGGCGGCCAGCTTCTCGCGAAAAATCTTGGCGTTGTGCCGGATGTCGACGGGAAACGGCGAATAGATCAGAAAGTCGTCGATCGTTTCCGTCAGCGCATGGCCGCGCGCCAAGCCGCGCAGTTCTTCGGCCAGCGCCGCCCGGTCGGCGGCGGTCAACGGCATGTGCTCGGCCAGCGGCTCGACGACGATCACCGGCCGCTGATGGCCTGGCTGTCCGAGGCCCACTAGGGCCGAGCGATACACCGCCGAGTGTTGGTTGAAGATCGCTTCGCAGCATTCGGTATACATCGCGCCCCGTTCGGTGAGCACGCGCTGCGAAAGCCGCCCGCAATACCAGAACCGCTGCCGCTCGTCCAAATAACCGACGTCGCCCATGCGATGCCAGCAGCTTTCATCATCGGCAATTTTCGCCAGGGCGTTCCACTGGGTGCGCGTCACGTATTCGCGCGTGACCACCGGCCCGCGGACGATGAGTTCGCCGATTTCGCCCGGCGGCAAAAGTTCGGCTTCCCGAAGATGCGCGATCGGCCCATCGACGGCGCGGATCACGCGCCACTCGATGCCGGGAAACCGATGGCCCACGCAAGTGCCGGCGCCTTGCCGCGTGCGCTCGGCCGTCTCGTTGAGCACCTCGTCGGCCGAGATCGACGCCACCGGCAACGCCTCGGTGGCGCCGTAAGGGGTGTGTACCTGGCCATCGTCGGCAATGCACTGCATCATTCGTTCGAGCACGTAGGGCGGCACCGCCGCCCCGGCAGACATCACCCGGCGCAGCGTCGGCAAGCGGATGCCGCGGATGGCACAGTAGGGACCCACCCGGTTCCACACGGCGGGCGAGGCAAAAGCCTGCGTCACTTCGCAATCGCGCACCGCCTCGACAAGGTTCGCCGGATCGACCGTGGCCGGGCGCGAGGCGTCCATGTCGGGCACGACGGTGGTCGTGCCCATCGCACCGTTGAACAGCCCGAACAGAGGAAAACCGGCCAGATCGACGCCCCCCGGCTCGATGCGGTAGAAATCGCGAATCTCGCACACTTGCCGGTCGAAGTTGCCGTGCCGATAAAGCACGCC
>DASVHB010000357.1:0-4666 GCA_036379195.1 Pirellulales bacterium | reverse complement strand
CAAGTGCCCGCCGAGCTGACCACGCCGACGGGCGCGGCGATCGTAGCCATGCTGGTCGATCAGTTCGGGCCGCTGCCGGCGATGAAAATCGAGCGCATCGGCTATGGCGCGGGCACGCGCGAGCTGGCAGATCAGCCGAATCTGTTGCGGCTGTTTGTGGGCGAATCGACCAACGGCCTGGCCGCCGATCAGGTGTGGGTGGTCGAGACGAACCTGGATGACGTTCCGGGCGAAGTCGTGGGCTATGCCACCACTAAGCTGTGGGAAGCCGGCGCCTTGGACGTCTACACCACGGCCATCCAGATGAAAAAAAACCGGCCCGGCGTGACTTTGACCGTGCTCTGCCAGGCGCCGCAGTTGGAAAAAATCGAGCGCGTGTTGTTCCGCGAAACCGGCACGCTGGGCGTGCGCCGCTGGCCCGCCAGCCGGCACAAGCTCCAGCGCAAACCGCACCAGGTGGAAACCGAATTTGGAACGGTCGAAGGCAAGCTGGGCTGGATCGCCGGGCAGGAACCCAGTTTTTCGCCCGAGTTTGAATCGTGCAGCCGCCTGGCCGCCGCCCGCGACGTGCCGCTGAAGAGTGTCTATGAAGCGGCGCACCGGGCGTTCAGCGGCGGCTAGGGTTCAGGGGTTAGGGTTCAGGGTTCAGGGTTCAGAATCGTAGGGTGGGCATTGCCCACCAACATGGACGCGGTGGGCAATGCCCACCCTACGCGTATGCAGCTTCTCGCGCAACTCGAACCGACGACGATCGTATTCCTATCGGGCCTGGGCCTGGTATGCGCGGTGTTGTTGTTTCGCACGAATCGCCAACTGAATGCGCGACCGAAAAGCCGGCCTGCGCCTCCTTCGAGCTGGTCGAAGCCGCGGCCGCCGAAGGCGCCCGCGGCGCACCACCTCGACCTGCCCCGCGAAGCCCAGCGGTGGGAAGTCGAAATGCACGAGACCGCGCGCGAGCTGCGCGGCCAGCTTGATAGCAAGATTAGTGTCTTGCAACATTTGATTCGCGACGCCGCGGCCGAAACGGCCCGGCTGGAAGCCGCCCTTGAGCGGGCGGCCAAGCTCGATGTGGCAAATACACGCCCGGCGCCGCCGCCAGCCGCTCCGGCGGCCGCGGCTCGTCAGCTAGCAGCGCGATCGCGCTCGATGCCCGAAGCGGCGGCATCGCCAACGTCGCGGCGTTACGCCGAGATTTACGCACTCGCCGACTCGGGGTTGGCCAGCGCCGCGATTGCCACCCGCGTCGGCAGCCCGATCGGCGAGATCGAGCTGATTCTCGGCCTGCGCGGCAAGGGATGAATTCCCCGAACTCCGGTGGCTGGGGCAGAGTGTAACGATGCCCCGGAAGGGTTTTGGCAGGTCGTCCATGCGTCAAATTGTTTCGCGTGGGCGACCTAGCCCGCATTGCGCGTCCGTTCACACCAAGCGCGAAGCGCAAGCGAGGATCGCCATTGAACTTGCCTCGCTTGCGCGTCGGGTTAGTGTGGGGCGCGCTGTTCTCGGTTCCGGGGTAACGTGCGCGATGCGCGCTAAATGACCTTGCACGATCATGGGAAGCCAGCAATTTGTAGGGAACGCCCTCTGTGGCGTTCCGTGTTCCCATGATCGTGCAAGGTCATTTAGAAAGGTCGCCCTACGGATGCCGCAATCGCAAGGATTACCAGTGCTCCGTCTACAAGGCGTCGAGCGCCGCGAGAATCGCTTCTTTCCCCACCACCGGCGACTGACAGGCAAAATTCTCGCAGACATAAAGTATGGGTTGTTCGCCTGACGTGCTCTTGCCAGCAAACGCGCCATCGAGGGCCGCGCTGTGCCCATCTCCAGGACGCGCTCCAAACACCTTGTTCGGCAAATAGCGCCGCCAAACCTCCGCTCGCAAATCGTCGGGCGAGCCGAGCAGCACCAGTTCGGGCGTGGGACCGAGATAAAAATCGAGCGCGATCAGCATCTGCCCGGCGGCCGTCGGGTGCTTTTCCAACAGACCGACGAAGGCGGTCATCGCGCGACGCGCGGCTTCGAGATAATCGGTGCGTCCGCAGAGCTTGCCGAGCCGCAGCAGCAGGGTGACGGCCATCGAATTGCCGCTGGGCGTGGCGCCGTCTTGCACATCCTTCTGCCGTGCGATCAACGGCTCGTGATCGTCGGCGGTATAGTGGAAGCCGCCGCTCTGCCGGTCGGCAAATTGGGCCATGATGACGTCGGCCAACTCGACGGCGAAATCGATCCAGCGTTCTTCCGAGCTGTTCTCGTACAGTGTCACCAAGGCATTGGCCAAACACGCATAATCATCCAGATACGCGGCCAGCTTCGCCTGCCCCTTGCGCCAGGTGTGCAATAGCCGGCCTCGTTCGCGCATCTCTTGCCACATAAAGTCGGCGGCCTTCCGAGCGGCGGCCAGATAACGCGGCTCGCCCAAGACGCCGGCGGCGTAGGCCAGCGAATCGATCATCAGACCATTCCAGCTCACCAACACTTTGTCGTCCAGCCCCGGCCAGACACGAGCGTTGCGCACCGCGAGCAGTTCTTGCCGGCTGGTCGTCAGTTCGGCGGTCAGCTCCGCCAAGTCGCGCCCCAAAATCTTCGAGCACTGTTCGAGTGTCTTGGGCAGGTTGAGAATATTATGCCCTTCAAAGTTTCCTTCGTCGCTGACGTCGTAGACATAGCAAAACGTCTTGGCACGTTGCGGCCCCAACACTTGCTCGACTTCGGCCGGCGACCAGACGTAGAACTTGCCTTCCTCGCCTTCGCTGTCGGCGTCGAGTGTGCTGTAAAAGCCGCCTTCGGGCGCGGTCATGTCGCGCAGCACAAAGTCGAACGTTTCGCGGGCCACGCGGGCATAATCTTCATGGCCGGTGGCCTGGTACGCCTCGAGATAGCAGGCCGACAGCAACGCATTGTCGTAGAGCATCTTTTCGAAATGGGGCACCAGCCAGCGGTCGTCGACGCTGTAGCGATGGAAGCCGCCGCCAAGTTGATCATAGATGCCCCCGGCGGCCATGCGGTCGAGTGTGAGCGTGACCATGCCCAGTACGGCGTCGCGCGGCGTGCGTCGCCAGCGGCGCAAGAGCAGCCGCAGGTCCATGGGGTGCGGAAACTTGGGCGCGCCGCCAAAGCCGCCCAGCCGATAGTCAAAGATGCGTTCCAGCGCCGCTTCGGCGGCTCTTAACGGACGATCGGATAATTCGCCCGGCGGCAATTGCATGCTGCCCGCCCGACGCAATTCCGCGGTCAGCTCATCGGCCTGCTGCACCACTTGGTCGCGTCGCTGATGCCAGGCGTCGAGCACGGCTTCAATCACCTGGTCGAAGCCGGGCATGCCCATGCGCCCCGTCGGCGGCCAATACGTGCCGCCATAAAAGGGCTGCAAGTCGGGCGTCAGGAACACCGACATCGGCCAACCGCCCCGCCCGGTCATCGCCTGCACGGCGGTCATGTAAACCTGATCGAGATCGGGCCGCTCTTCGCGATCGACTTTGATGCACACAAATCCGTCGTTCAGTCGCCGCGCAATCGCCTCGCTCTCGAAACTCTCGTGCTCCATCACATGGCACCAGTGGCAGGCCGAATAGCCGATCGAGAGAAAGATCGGACGCTGCTCGCGTTTGGCGCGCGCTAGCGCCTCGGCGCCCCAGGGATACCAATCCACCGGGTTGTTGGCGTGCTGCAACAGGTACGGGCTGGTTTCGTGGACGAGGCGGTTCGGCATGGCTTTAGATGTCGGCGGCGTTACCGCGTGGTGGCTTTCGCATCGGCGAGTGGAGGCTTTCGGTCCTCGGTGGCGGCGGCCTGTGCTTCTTCCAGAAGGCCAAGCAGCTTTGCCTTGGCGGAGTCAAAATCTTGAAAGCCGTAGCGATACCCACTGTCGAAAGCTGCGTCTGGCTCTAGCTCGTCTACACAGAACAACGATCGCGACGGAAAATAGTCGAAATCGAACAACCGACTCCCTAAGTGAACTCGCATTGAAAGGGCGCCGGATGGGAAAACACTGATCTCGCTAAAGAGCCCGCTTGGGCTCTCACTCAGTTCGCCGGCTAATCGAGCAAAATTCTCTGCAAGTCTCATGTTCCTAGAATCCAAGGTCAGTTCCCGATACCCGGCTGTTGAAATTCGATCGCTCCGGTCGTTGCACGCCTAATCGTAATGCGTCCGTTACTGGCGATTGAAATATTGTGTCCGCGAGTTGACGCCGTGATAGTTCCATCGCGCTGCCGAACGATTCGATCAGCTTGCGGCGGATACATTCGACCATCAGGCATGTTCATCGGCGGCGGCGGATCGCGCTTCGGTATTCCACTATATTCGTCTTCAACTTCGTCGAGTGTCTGAATGATTCTTTCAAACGCCTCTTCAGCAGTCTGAGACGCCGGCTGCGAGCCGAGTCGCCTAAAGTATTCTTTGAGCCGCTCCTCTCTGCTTAGCGGTGTGCTCGCCACGGGTGATAGAGCGTCTCGGTGGGCGGTTCAATCAGTGCGGGGCCAATGCCAGTCTACCATAGGCACGCAAGTGTGTCCCGTGCTGCCGCCTCGATGATGCCCGGGCGGAATCAGCCGGCCGGCGGCCTGACTTAAATATGATATTCCACATCGGCGCCGGGCGGCTCGTGGCGCGAGGGCGGCCGCGGTCGCCGTCGGGCAAGCCGTGCAACCACCGCCGAGCAAAGCACGCC
>DASVHB010000356.1:0-5900 GCA_036379195.1 Pirellulales bacterium | reverse complement strand
AAGAATTGCGGCAACTAGAGGCCGAGCCGGCCGAAACGCGGCTCGACCGCTGGCTGGCCCGTATCATGGCCGACCGCCGCTCGCACGATTATCTGGCCGAGCGGCTGGCGCGGGCGTTCGTCGGCGTGCAAGACGGGCCGTTCATTATTTATCGGCGTCGGAGGTTCGTCGCCTGGCTGGCCGATCAACTCGAGACCAATCGCCCGTATGACCAAATTGTTCGCGACTTGATTGCCGACACGGGGCTTTGGACCGACCACCCCGCGACCAATTTCCTTACGGCCACGGGCAAGCCCGATCCCAAAGATCCCGAGCAGATCGAGCCCGACCCTGTCGAGCTGGCCGCGCGAGTCTCGCGTGCGTTCCTCGGCGTGCGGCTGGATTGTGCCGAGTGTCACGATCACCCCTTCGAAGCTTGGAAGCAGGCCGATTTTCAAGGGCTGGCCGCATTCTTCGGCCCGACGCGCCAGGGACTCACGGGCATTCACGATACCGATGCGGCCTATACCGTCGAAAATCGCGCGACGGGCGCCGAAGAAACCATCGCTCCACGAGTTCCCTTCCAGAGCGAGCTGCTCGCCGCCGACGGCAATGCCCGGCGGCGCCTGGCCGCCTGGGTCACGCATCGAGACAATCGAGCGTTCAGCCGGGCGATTGTCAACCGCATGTGGGCGCAGCTTTTCGGTCGGCCGCTGGTCGAGCCGATCGACGACCTCCACTCTGCCGGCGAGCTGCCCGAGGCGATTGATTTGCTGGCCGACGATTTTACGCGGCATGGCTACGATCTGCGCCGGCTGATCCGCGCGATCGCAACCACCGAGACATTTCGTCTCGATAGCCGAAGTGACACCGAACCGGACATGGACCTGCCCGAAGCTGCCTGGGCGATGTTTCCGCTGACGCGGCTGCGGCCAGAGCAAGTGATCGGCGGCGTGCTACAGGCGTGCTCGCTGCACACCATCGACTATCAATCGCACATTCTCGTGCGGCTGGCACGCGCGGGAGGGCAAAACGATTTCGTGAAACGCTATGGCGACTTGGGCGAAGAGGAATTCGCCGCTCAGGGCGAAACCATTCCCCAGCGGTTGCTGATGATGAACGGCGGGCAGGTGCAAGAGCGCATTCGAGAAAACTTTGTGGGCAATGCCGCCGCGCAGATTGCGGCGCTCGCGCCCGACGACGCCAAGGCCGTCGAAACCGCCTACCTGTGCGTGCTCACGCGGCGACCTATCCTCGAAGAATTGCGATACTTCGAGCACATGCTGGGCGACACGGCGGACCCGCGCACGCGCGCTCAGCGAATGGAAGATCTCTACTGGTGCTTGCTCAACTCGACGGAGTTTTCATGGAACCATTGAATCGTCGTGGCGTGTTGAAGCTGGCGGCTTTGGGCGGTGTGTCGTGGCTCACGCCGACGGCCCACCTGCTGGCCCGCACGGCCGAAGCCACGCCCGGCCACGAGCCGGCTCAGTCGATCATCTTCCTCTGGCTGGCCGGCGGGCCGAGCCAACTGGAGACCTTCGATCCGCAGCCGGGCAAAGCCATCGCCGGAGACACGCGGGCGATCGGCACCGCGGTGCCTGGCATTCAGTTGGCAGAGGGCTATGAGCGGTTGGCCGAACAGATGGCCCACGTGGCCTTGGTTCGGTCGCTGATCAGCAAAGAGGGCGATCACGAGCGGGGCGCGTATCTGATGAAGACTGGCTATCGCCCGAACCCGACGGTGGTGCATCCCTCGATCGGCGCCATTTGCTGCCATCAATTGCCGCTGGCCGGGGCCGAGATTCCGCGGCACATTTCGATCTTGCCCGGCCAATGGCCCAGCGTGGGCGGGCTGCTGGGCAAACAATACGACGCATTTCAAATCGGCGACCTGGCGGCCAAAGTGCCCGACGTGTCGGCGCTGGTGAGCGACGAGCGCGTCGCGCGGCGGTTGGTCGATTTGCAGGTGGTAGAAGACGCGTTTTCGCGCGGCCGGCGGCGGCAGGCCGAGGCCACCTTGCACCGCTCGACGGTGGCCCAGGCGCGGCAAATGATGACTTCTGAGCAACTGGCGGCTTTTGATGTGAACCAGGAGCCGGCGGAATTGCGCCGCTCGTATGGCGACACCGCGTTTGGCCGCGGGTGTCTGGCCGCGCGGCGGCTGATCGAAGTCGGCGTGCGGTGCGTCGAAGTGAATTTGAACGGCTGGGACAGTCACATCAACAATCACGAGATCCACCGCACGCTGGGCCAAACACTCGATCCGGCTCTCGCGGCGTTGATCGCCGACTTGCACCAGCGCGATCTGCTGCGCAAGACGGTGGTGATTTGCGGCGGCGAATTTGGCCGCACGCCGCAGATCAACCGTCTGGGCGGCCGCGACCACTGGCCGCACGGCTTTACGATGCTCTTGGCCGGCGGCGGATTGCGCCGTGGAGTGGCGATCGGCGAAACCGATCCCGAAGGCGGCCGGCGCGTCAAAGACCCTTGCGATGTTGCCGATCTGCACGCCACGGTGTTAACCGCGTTGGGCATCGACCCCGCTCACGAAGAGCTCGCGCCGATTGGCCGCCCGATCAAGCTGAGCGAGGGCAAGCCGATTGCGCCGCTGCTGGCCGCGGGTTGAAGTTCTAAATCTCCCACGTGAACATGCTCGCTTGCGCGTGCCTGCGATTCACGGCTTAGCCCGCATTGCGCCCCCTCCGGAGAGCTAACCCAAGTTAAAGAGTCTTGACGTTCGCGAAAGGACTTACGTGCGATTTCGGGGTGTTTATGTCACTACATTGGGATCTCGTCGAGCCGGCGAAGACGACGCGGCGGAGCGAGGCCCAAACGATGCAGCAGCACCGCCTGGGCTGGGTCCGGCTCCGTCACGCACCGGAGCGTGATCTCCCGCTCCCGTACATCGCCTTTTGCCGCTCGACATGCCATGGCTATTGGACATACGCTCGGTTTCAGGCTAAAAAAAACGTGAAACTGCCTCCCGACTCTTTAACTTGGGCTAGGAAGGTCATCCTACGGACGATTTCTCAATTACCGTAACACTTTACTCGTCCTTCATTCTCTTCGTTGCCTTCTGTTCAAATAACCTCATTCATCGCGGAGAAGCCTATGCCGTCCCTCTCACGTAGACATTTCTTAACAACCGCCGCGGCGGGCGCGGCCGTGTCGCTCGTTCGAGGGCCGCGAGCTCGTGCCGCCGACGATGCCACGCCCGACCGCTATATCCTGGGTCTGCAAAGCTACTCGCTGCGCAACTTTCCGGTCGATAAGGCGATCGAGCAGACGCGCGAACTCGGATTGCACGCCATCGAGTTCTTCGGCGGACACTTCAGCCTCGACAGCAGCCCCGAGCAGATCGCCGCCATGAAGGCCAAGCTGTCGGGTCCCGGCATCCACCCCTGGGGCCACGGCGTGAATGGTTTTACCAAGGACCACGAGGCAAACCGGCGAATCTTCGAGTTTGCCAAGCAGGCCGGCGTGCGGAACCTTTCGGCCGATCCCACCGAAGACTCGTTTGACAGCCTCGACCGGCTGGTGGCCGAGTACAAGATTCGCATCGCCATTCACAACCACGGACCCGGCGCCCGCTACAACAAGATCAACGACGTGCTCGAAGCCATCAAGGGGCGCCACAAGCTGATCGGCGCCTGCGCCGACCTGGGGCATTACATTCGCTCGGGCGAAGACCCGGTAAAGGCCATTCACCTGTTCGAGGGCCGGCTGTACGGCGTTCATCTCAAAGATTTCGACGAGCCGAAAGGCAATGCCCGCGGTGTGATTCTCGGCAAGGGCCAGCTCGACGTGGTGGGCGTTTTCAAGGCGCTCGACCAAGTGAAGTTTCCCGCAGACGGGTCGCTTTCGATCGAATACGAAGAGAAGCCCGAAAACCCGATGGACGATCTTCGCCAATGCGTGACCATCTCGCGCGAGGCGATGAAAAAAGCGGCGGGTTGAAGCAGAAAAAATGCCAGGATCCATCGTGAGCGGTTCTGAATTTCGGACCACCAGACGAAGCAGCTTTGCGGCTCGGTGCTAACGGCGCGGTCCATAAGTACAACGTGTGCTCGACGTCGCGGGGTTGTTCGTGGACCACCACGGTGCGATCGGGCTCCACGCCGGGCAAATCAAAGTCGTGCGAAACGATCCGCGCGCCCGACCGCATCTGGCGAAGCTGCGGCAACAGCCGCGCGTTCAGTCGCGGCAGCAAGTAAAGCATCACCACGTCGGCGTCGCTCAGGTCGAGCGTGAAGACGTCTTGTTCGACAATGGTCACTCGATCTTCCAGGCCCGCGCTGCGCACCCTTTCGCGGGCTTCGTTCACGCGCTGAGGGTCGATATCGTAACCGACCGCGCGGCAGCCGTAACGCTGGGCCGCGGCGATCACAATCCGCCCGTCGCCGCAACCCAAGTCATAGAGCAGCTCGTCTGGCGCGGGACCGGCCAACTTGAGCATTTCGTCGACGATTTCCTCGGGCGTGCGAATGAACGGCGCGTTCACCTCGGGTCGCGGCAACGGCGAAGTATCGAGCCCGGCGTCGGTGATGGAGTAAATGTAAACGGCCAATAATAGCACGGCGGGCACGCCGGCCAGCAGCAGGATGGTCCGAACGTGATGGCGTGGGGGCATGCAAGGCGTCGCTAGGCCGCGGGCTTCGGCGAGAGGTCGTACAGCCGCAGCGTACTGTCGAAATGGGCTACCGCCAGCCGCAGGCCATCGGGATGGAGCGAGAGATCGCGCGCGGCGGCGGGCAGCTTGAACTCGAAAAAGGGCTGCGGTTGATCGGGCTTCCAAAACCAGATGGCCCCGCCATGCCCACCGCCTCCGACCGCCGTGACGAAGCCCGCCGGGTGAAAAGCCACACCCCAGGCGACGCCTTGAAAGTTTTCTTTCGGCCGTAAGACTTGCTTGCGCTCGCCGCTGGCCCAGTCGAACAGCGCCACGACCGCGTTGCCGATGCCGGCAAACGCATTGCTGACCTCGGTCACTCCCGAGCAGGCCAGCCACTTGCCGTCGGGGCTGAATGCCATGCCGCGGGCGCCGCCAATATCGGCCCGGAAGCCGGCGTCGTACTTCCAGAGCACCGAGGCGTCGAGCTGCCGAGCGCAAGCGCCGCTGGCCAGGTCCCAGTGTTTGACCACGCCCTTCAGATCACAACTGGCCAGGTGCCCGCCATCAGGCAGAAACGCCAGGTGATACACGTGACTTTCATGTCCGGCCAATTCGCGGAGAAGCTTGCCATCGGCGGCGTTGAACAGCCGCACCATGCGGTCGTTGCCGCAGGTGGCGATGGTGGCGCCATCGGGACTAAAGGCGACGGCCCGCGCCCAGCCTTTGTGCGCCTCGATACTATACACCGGCGGCTGCGGCGGCTCGCCCGCGAACCGCCACACGTTGAGCCGGCCGCTGTAATCGGCCGTGGCCAGCAACTCGCCACCGGGCTGCACGGCCATACCCCGCACCCAGCTTTGATGCCCGGCGAGTTCGAGTTTCTGATCGCCGTCGAGCTGCCAACGCACCACCAGATTGTCTTGCGCGCCGGTGAGCGCGAAGCGCCCGCTGGCATCGATGCGGCAAGCGAACAACGGCCGCGCGTGCTTGATCTCTTTGATCTGGCGGATCTGCGCGGGCTCGGCCACCGGCGGCGCGGCAGGAGTTGGCGCTGGTGCGGGCGTTGAGGGTGCTGGTTCGTCGGGCATAGTGCGATGCTTGTTTTCTCTGTAGGGAACGCCCTCCGTGGCGTTCCGCGGAAAGCGAAGCGACGTCTAATCGCAGTTCACGGAACGCCACGGAGGGCGTTCCCTACAGACGTTTTGCTATGAAAACACCTCAACTTGATGCATCTGGGGACTCGCTGCGCTCGGGCGACCCTACAACTACCGCGTCGGACCCTTCATTCCGCTACGCCAATAACTCC
>DASVHB010000355.1:0-8867 GCA_036379195.1 Pirellulales bacterium | reverse complement strand
TCCTGCGTCGTGAGCTGGCTGTACGGCAGCGTCCCATCGACGAGCAGGATGGCCTCGCGCAGCGTGATGCTGTCATCGCGGCTGTTCGTGTCGGCCGTTGAGTTAACGGTGACCGTCGACAAGAGAGCGCGTTGTTCCAGCCCTTCGACGAAGAATCTCGCCGGGCGGCGGCGTTTCTTGCGCCGCGGGAGGGGCCGTTGCTGAGCCAGATGGTCAAGAATCGATTGAAGCGACATGCCGTTTCCTCTCGCGACAAGGTCCAACTTTCCGTAGGTCAGGCGTCAGGCGGCGGATTCCGCGCCGTTTGCCGTCTTGGCAAGCCGCGCGTCGTGGCGTCGTGCGAACGGCGATCGCGACGTGACCATCGCGATTCCCGGAAAACGGCGCGGAACCTGCCGCCCGCCCTGGCAGATCGACGCGAAAGCGAGGGGATAAGCCCGTCCTATCCCGGCTCTCGAATCGATCCTCTGCCAAGCTTCGGCGTAGGCGGTCTCCAGCCCGATGGCCATCAGGCCCCCAAAAAAGGCACCTGACGTACGCCGCGCTGTCAGGCTGGAAAGCCTGACCTACGCCTCTTGCTATGTGGGCGCGCAGCTACCCGTCCGCCTACAGTGCGAAAAGCGAGAGGATCTTCCCCGAAAAAAATCGTTGTCGCCCAGGACGTATCGGAGGTATCGGTTCCGGCGATTCAGCCGCGGACGATCACCTCAGGCGCTCGCCGGAAGCAGATTCTCCAATCGCCTGGTGGTGCGCGAGGGTGGCGCCACTATCCTCATAGGGGAAATCAATCTTGCCGAAATTAAGCGAGATCTGTCCGCCAGCCGTATCGGCAGCCGCATAGTGTATGTGGATTTTTCCAAAATTGAGCGAGACTTGTTCGTCAGCGGTCGTGACGAGCAGGTCTTGCAACATACCGGGCACGAGCGGACCGAAACCCTGCGGATCGGTCTGAATGAGCGCGGCAGAGGCCTTCGAGAAATTCAGCGTGAGTTGCTCAATCGGTTTGTCGCCCCCGCCCTTCTTGGTCGTGCCGCTAGACGTTTTATCCGCCGGTTGCACGCCACCTTGCTGCAGCAGTTGCTGCTCCAGGGCCAGAAGGTCCGCGCGTTCGCTCTGCATCGCCGGTACGATCTTAGTTTGAATGGTTGTCAACAGATCGGCGGGCAAGTCGAGCGTGAGTAGCATGCCGGCAATACCTCCGGGCGCCGTCGCCGTGCCGGCCGACGAAGCCGCCTCCGCGGCCAATGGCGGGCCGACCGAGTCATTGTCAAGTTGCACAAGGTCGGCGTCCATCTTGAGGAAGTAATCAACCGCCGCTTGCGGGCTGGTGAAGTTGGGATGAATATGCGCTCGCCACGTGTCCGCTGAAACGGTCGAACCGTTCAAGAACGCGCTTTCAAGCTTCAGCAAATCGTCTTGCTGATCGATGAGTTGGTTCTCAACGTTCAGGAATGCCTCGACTGCGGCAATCGTCGTCCCGTGGCTTTCAGAGTCGCCGGAGTTTTCGGGAGGCGAGGCATCGACGGCCAACCCACCCAGATCTTGAAGCAGCGTACCCACCGGTCCAGGAGCGGGCGAGCCTTGCAGCCCCAGGGCGGGTCCCATGTCCGCGGGATCGGCGGCAATCAGGTCGTTTTCGATCTCAGCGAAATCGACCGTCAGTCGCGGGATGCCGTGCAGCTTGTACTCGTCCGACTTGTAATCGACGTCGCCGCCCAGCGCGGTCGCCGCGGGTTGCGGCGATTGGTTTGCGAGTTGCCCGAGCAACTGGTTGGCCATTGCCAGCTCTTGTCCGATCGCGGGAAGCAAGACGTTCTGCAGATACTTTTGGGTTGCCGCGGGCAGTTTCAGATCGGCCAGCAGCACGCCGTCCAGTCCGCCGGCGCCCTGGTCCGTCGGCGAGCCAATCAGGTCGGAGTCGATTTGGGCCAGCTCGCCGTCGATTTTGTAGAAGTAGTTTAGCGTCGACGGCGAGGGACTGACCTTGATGTTTCCACGGGTGTCGTAACCAGCATGCTCAAGCACACCGGACTCGGCCCTCAGGAAAACGACCTGAGACTCCGTGAGCTTGCATTCGATGTTGAGCAAATTATTCACCGCGTCCAGCGATTGCTCGGAGAGCGTGGTGGGCGGCACGGCGCTGAGCAGCACGCGGTCTTCGAGTTGCTCCAGGGCGGCCAGGCAGGGCCGGGCGGCCCGTCGCCGCGCCGGACGTTTTTTCGATCGCCGTGTGCTTCTCGCGGGGGCGCCCTTTGCCGAGTCAACCATTGAGCGGAACCACATGGAACGTCTCCTTTTGCGATGTGAGGCCGAAATCATGCACCCCACTAACGTGCGAAAACACGCGGAGAATTCCCCGATCGAAATTCTTGGCCGGTGCACGGAGGCGGCTTTGACGGCAACTTGCCGGCGTTTCTGCGGCGCGGCCGCCAACCACCGCACAGCCGTTGAGACGCGTTGATTATCGCCGAGCGGCTGATTTCCAGCCGCCGTCAACGATGGGGCCGGCGAGCGAAGTACTCGCGCGAGAAGGCGACGCCTTGATTCCTTGGCCGCCGCGTCGCTTTGCGGCCAGTCCATTGCCCGAGCTGGAGCGGAAGTTTGGTTCGGCGCCGGGCGGGGCAAACAGCGGCCCGCTGGCCTGCTCGCCACTGGGTTCGGGCGGCTCGGGCGCCGAGAGCTCCTCTTCCGTTCCGGCCCCGTCAGCCGAGCCGCCCTCACCCACTTCCGTCTGCTCGCCGACGTCGAACGCGTCATCGCCCGTCCCACCGCCGAAGCCGCCAGCGTCGTCGTCCACCGCCTTGCCGCTCGACCGATCCAGAGATGCATCGGGCGAGCCAGCACCGCCGGCATCGGGCATCAGGTCGTTGTTTTCGTCGAAGGTTGGCATGCGCTCGTCTTCGGGCAGGTCGCTTTCCGGGTCCGGCGGTGGCACTTCTTCCATCCGGTCGGCGCCTTGCGACATATTCGGATCGGGTATCGGTCGCAGCCCCGTGCCGCCCTCTTCCGTGGTCGTCGCCTTGGTTTCAAACCGCTGCCCCGGCTGATCCATCTGCTGCGGCATGGCGCCGCGACTGATGACATTCGGCCGCGTAAAGCCGTAATTAATGTATTTAGCGGCGTCTCGTTCACGGGCACGCTTGCGCGCGTCGAAATAGGCCTTCGCCGGCCACGGTCCCTCGGCCAACATGATGCCGTTGTATTCCAACAGCGAGTTCTTGCGATAATGAACCTGCAAAATAGCCACGTTGTAATCGACCAGCGCCCGGTAATAGGCGATTTCGGCGTCGGCCAATCGCCGCTGAGCGTCGAGCAGCATGTCAACGGTCGCGGTGCCGGCATTGTAAGCCGCCTCGACCGCTTCAACCTGCGCCTGCGCGGCCACGCGGCGATTGAAGGTGGTGCGGCTCACCTGATAGTTGCGGTCAAGATCGCGGATGGAGTTGGTGAGCACGTGCGAAAGCTCCAGCTCTTGATCTTGCAAAAACGCCCGCGACTGGGCCAAAATCAATTCGGCGTTGCGCACACCCGCCATCGCCAGGCGGAAGCCGATGGGAATGGTCAGGTTCAGGCCCAATTGCCATTCCTGGTACGTGCCGTTAAACAAAGTGTTGGTGGCACCCGAGCCATTGGAGGCTCCACGGATCGGTGACGGCTGATATGCCAGCCCATTGTAGTTGACCAATTGGTCGCCGAAGCCGCGCCAACGATACAGAGCCTGAGTATCGAGCCGGGGCAGCAAGTAATTGCGCGAAGCGATCAGTTTTAGTTCGTTTTGCTTGACGACCCACCGCTGCCGACGCAATTCGACGCTACGGGTCAGGCCTTCGGTGAGCACTTCATTCCAGTCGAAACGCACCAGGGCGGTGGTCGGTTCGTCTGAGGGGCGGATGAGTCGTCCGTCGGTGGGCGCCAGGCCCATCATGTAACGCAGCCGGCTCTCGGCGGTATAGAGCAGGCCGAGCGTGTTTTCGACCTGCGCCCGGAACAAGAAATACTGCTCGCGCGCCTGGGCTTCGCGTTCGGCTTCGCCGCCTTTGACGCCTTCGATGTACAAGGCGTAGACCTTCCGCCAGCTTTGCAGCGCGCTGTCGCGGCCCGCCTGCACGGCGTTCAGGTTGCGGTAGTTGTAGTAGAGGTCCCAGTAGGCGCGCTCGACGTCGCTGACCATCGCCCGCACGCCGGCCTCGAAGTCGGCCAGTGCGATATCGACATTGATGCGGGCCAAAATGACGCCGTTGTAGGTGCCCGGCAAGCTGTTCGGATTCACCAGCGGGCCGTTAACGCCCTGGCCCGCAAACACGCCGTTGGTGCTGTTGGGACCGGCAATGCGGTTGAATTCGACGCCGGCACCTTGCAACAACGGGTGGCGGAATTCGGCTTCCACATCGGTGTTCCAGGCACTATGGAACTGGTTGTTCTGGTTGTTGTTTTGATCGTAGATCACATGCTCGCGCAAGAAGGTGCGCGTGCCGGTGGCCGTCACTTTGCCAATTTCCGACTGTTGCTGCGCGAACTCTTGCAAGAACACCTGCGGCGTGAAGCCCTGCAAGAACAAGTTTTGCGGGCGGTCGTTCTTTTGCCAGAAGATTTGGCTGTTGTACTGAGCGTCGAACTGGCTGAGGGCGGCTTCGACGCCATTGGCCGTGTTGCTTTCCTGAATGGCCGGGTTGTAAATCGTTTGACTGGTCTGGGCCGTGCCCAAGCTCTGCCCGTTCTGGTTTTGCCCCTGTGTCTGCAGCAGGACGCCGGTGGGGGCGATCGTTTGGTTCGAGGCCGGCAAACCTGGCGTGAAGAGCAAACCGCCCAGGTTGCGCAGCACCTTGCTGTTGGCCAGGGCGGTTTTCATGGCCTCTTCGAGCGAAACATCCCAGATTTCCTGCACTTCGGGGTTGCTCAACGTCAGCGGATCTTTGGCTTTGGCCACGTCGGCAATGCGGTCGCTTTCGGCGTCGGGGTACTCCAGCTCGGTGGCCATCGCGCGATAGTGCGATAAGTCCTTGTCCTCAAACAAATAGATGGGCTGCGTGGGCCTGCAGCCGGTGGCGAGCGTCGCCACGCAGGTCACCCATGCCACAATGCAGCGAAGTCGCCGGGTCATTCGATCACGTCCTAGCTTCCGCAGATACCTGGCCTGGTGCGCAGTGAGCGCAACGCAGGCGGAATATTCGGCAAAGCTTGTATCGGCGCTACAATCGGTAAACTTCGGCGATTCTTCGCAACCGGTAGCCGTCCGCCCCGCAGCCTAGACACCGCAGTTTGCCAGGGCTGCGGCGAGTGTTGCAAAAGGTTGCGGCACCCGTAGGGCGACCCTCCTTGATCGCCCACCTGATGAGTGCTGCGGGATCGCGGGGCGTGCTGGCCGCCACGGGGAAGTCAAAATGCAAAAGTGGCGTGAACCGACGATCACAGGCCCGTAGACCACCCCCGGCCCCCGGCAGTAAACTGGCGAAACTATGGAAATGGAAAAACTGGTTTCGCTCTGCAAGCGGCGGGGCTTTTTGTTTCAGTCGAGCGACATCTACGGCGGCCTCAATGGCTTCTGGGACTACGGGCCGCTGGGCGTCGAGCTGAAGCGGAACATCAAAGAAGCCTGGTGGCGCGACATGGTCACCGGGCACGATGAGCTTGCGCCTCCCGCCGGCGCGCCGGCCGCCTATCAGATGGTCGGCCTCGACTGCACCATCATCATGCACCCCCAGATCTGGAAGTGCTCGGGCCACTACGACCTGTTTCACGATTTCATGGTCGATTGCCGCGAGTCGAAGAAGCGCTACCGGCACGACCAGGTGCGCGGCCGCTGGCTGACCGCCAAGGGGCAGCGAATCTTCGCCGCCACCGAGTCGGGAGGGGCCGACGGCAAAAGCGAGCAGGAGTATATCGAGGCCAAGGCGTTGAAGTTCTTCAACCTGCGGGCCAAGGACGCCGGGCAACTGGCCTGGGAAGGCGAGCTGCTCAGCCTGACGCAAGTGCCCGACTTCGCCCAGGTGCTCGGTCCCGATGCCAAAGCGTTGGGCACGCTGACGCCGCCGCGCGAGTTCAACTTGATGTTCAAGACCTACGTGGGCGCTCTCAGCGGCGAAGAAGGCGCGGCCTTTCTGCGGCCCGAGACGGCGCAAGGCATTTTTACCAACTTCAAGAACGTTGTGGACAGCTCGCGGGTGGCCATTCCGTTCGGCATCGCGCAGATGGGCAAGAGCTTTCGTAACGAGATCACGCCGCGGAATTTTACGTTCCGCTCGCGCGAGTTCGAGCAAATGGAGATCGAGTTTTTCTGTCATCCGCGGCAATCGCCCGAGTGGTACGAATATTGGCGCGACCGGCGTTACCGCTGGTATCTCGAGCTGGGCTTGGCCGGCGAGCGGCTGCGGCTGCGCGACCATCATGCCGAAGAGCTAAGCCATTATTCCTGCGGCACCGCGGACATTGAGTATGCGTTTCCCTTTTTGGCGCCAGGCGATTTTGGCGAGCTGGAGGGCATTGCTCACCGAGGCGATTTTGACCTGCGCAGCCACATGGAAGGCAAGTTGGTGCGGCAAGGCAACGAGCTGGTGGTCGAACTCGACGCCGAGGGCAAGCCGCGGCACCGCGGCAGCGGCAAGGACCTTTCGTACTTTGACGACGAGACGCGCGAGCGCTATGTGCCGCACGTGATCGAACCCTCGGCGGGGGCCGATCGGGCGACGCTGGCGTTTTTGTGCGAGGCGTATCAAGAAGACGAAGTGCCCGACGAGCACGGCAAGCCGCGTGCCCGCACGTTTTTGCGGCTTCATCCTCGGCTGGCGCCGGTCAAGGCGGCGGTGTTTCCGCTAGTGAAAAAGGATGGCATGCCCGAAGCGGCTCAGAAGATTTATCGCGCCCTTAAGCCGCACTTCAACGTGTTCTATGACGAAAAGGGCGCAGTGGGCCGCCGCTATGCCCGGCAGGACGAGATTGGCACGCCGTTTTGCATCACGGTGGACGGGCAGACGCTCACCGATGGCACCGTGACGATCCGTGACCGCGACAGCTTGCGCCAATGGCGCGTGCAGGCCGATGATTGCCTGGAGGAGATTCGCAAGCGATTGAACGAAGGTTAGCCGTGTCATCTGGACTTATCGCATTGCCCATCGTAAGTTGGCGCATGCCGGCGTATGCTTTCTTATCCACGATAGATTCATAGGATCTCGACACGTGCCTATAAAGATTCTCGTTGCCGCCGCGTGGTTGGTTCTCGTTTGGGGACGATTGGCCGTGGCTGCGGAGTCCGCCGAATGGCCGGCATGGCGCGGGCCGCTGGCCAACGGCAGCGTCGAAGAGGGAAGGTTTCCCGTGGAGCTCGACGCAGATCATTATCGCTGGCGCACCTCCTTGCCAGGCAAGGGCTGCTCTACGCCCATTTTGCTCAACGGGTCGATCTATTTGACTTCGCCCGCCGATGGCAACGACGCGCTGGTCTGCTACGACCTGGGCGGCGCCGAACGATGGCGGGCAGTCTTCGGCCAGGAAAACCCGGGCAAACATCGAAACGGTTCCGGAAGCAATGCCTCTCCGGTGACCGACGGCAAGACGGTATTTGTGTTCTTCAAGAGCGGCACCTTCGCCGCCGTTGATCCCGATGGGAAAGTACGCTGGCAGACCGACCTCGTCGAGCGTTACGGCAAAGACACGCTGTTCTGGGACCATGGCACTTCGCCCGTTTTGACGAACAAGTACGTCGTCATGGCTCGCATGCACGAGGGCGAGTCGTGGTTGGCCGCCTTCGACAAACAGACCGGCGAGCTGGCCTGGAAGGTCGCTCGTAATTACTCGACGCCCAAGGAGTGCGATCACGGCTACACCACGCCGCTGGTGATCGACTATCAGGGCCACGAGTCGATCCTGGTGTGGGGCGCCGAGCACCTGACCATTCACAGCGCGGCCGATGGGCAGGTTTGCTGGTCGTGCGGCAACTTCAATCCCGAGAAAAACGCCCTGTGGCCCGCCATCGCCACGCCCGTGGTGGTGGGCGATATGGCGGTGATTGCCTACGGCCGCAACGATCGCGGAGTTCCGAGACTTCACGGCATTCGACTCACCGGCAGCGGCGACGTCACGGAAACCAACCACGTGTGGCAGCGAAACGATATTGGCACCTTTGTGCCGTCGCCGGCTGTTTACCAGGGCCGCGTGATTCTGGTCCGCGACCGCGGCCAGGTCGTATGCATCGACCCGGCCACCGGCGCGACGATTTGGGAGGGAGCGTTTCCCAAGCACCGCACGAACTATTACGCTTCGCCACTCATTGCCGCAGACAAGCTCTATGCGCCGCGCGAGGACGGCACGGTATTTGTCGCCAGCATCGCCAACGACCAGTTCAAGCTGTTGTCTGAAAACAAGATGGCCGAGTCGATCATTGCTTCGCCCGTTCCGATCGCGAATGGCGTTCTGCTGCGCGGCGAGCAGCACCTGTTCTGCATTGAGTCGGGCAAACCGCAAGCGAGCGAAACGGCCGCCGGGCAGTAGCTGCGCCGATAGCGAGCACGGTGCGTTATGGAAACGGCCGTCGCGGTGGAAGACCGGGGCATCGCCCAGGCTCTGCCTGGGCTGCGCAAAATGTGCGATTATTCGAGTGGCACGCCGTATTCGGCTCCGCGCGTTTTTATTCCGCTTCAGGGTGTAACATCGCCATGCCCTGGGTGTTGCAATGCAACGATTTGTCGTAAGCCCCAACGGGGCGCTATTCGCCCTAGACCGTCGAGCGAAACTCACGGAATGGCGCCCCGTTGGGGCTTACGGCAATGGTTTTCGCGGACAACCCAGGGCTGCGCCCTCGTTGTTCTACACATCTTTTGGCATATTCCACGGGAGAGTTGACATTGACAAGAACGGCAGTTTCGCAGGTCATG
>DASVHB010000354.1:0-3526 GCA_036379195.1 Pirellulales bacterium | reverse complement strand
GATCGGCAGCGTCAGATCGGCCTTGGTGAGCGCGGCTTGAAGCTCCTCGTCTGAAACTTCGTCAGAATCGGCGCTGACCGCCAGAAACACGATGGAATCGTCGTCACGATATCGCCGTCGAACCTCTTCGAAGCTCGACAGGTCGTGATAAAAGGCCAGCACGTCGTCTTTTTGCCAGAACTTGATGACGGCGATTTTGCCCGACAGCGAATCGCGGCTGATCGCCCGGCCGTCAAGGCTGCGCAGCGTGAATTCGGGGATGCGGGCGCCGACCCGCACGTCTTCGAATCGTTTGACGAGCGAGGCGCCCTTGGGCGTTTTGAATTCAAAGATGGCATCGTCGATGGGCGGATCGAGACAGGCGCCGTCCAGCTCGGCCGTGATCGTCATATCGGTGATGGCGCCGGGCAGAGGCTCGATGAGCCGGCGGTAACCGTCCGTGGGATATTCCACGCGGCGCAGCACCAGCGTGCTTTGATCGATCCACAGCACGAACGCGCCTTCGCGCCGCTCGACCCGCACGCGGTAGCAAAGGTCGTCGCCGATCTTCTGCGGCGGCGCCAGCCGCGGCGTACGTGAGTTGGCCAGCAAAAGCGGCAGCGGATCGGGGTCTAAAAACAGCGCCAGCGGCACGGAACCGACGATCTGGTTGAGCGCCTTGCCCAAGACCGGGTCTTGATAGACGGCCGCGGCCGTCAGCTCGGCGGGCGCCGCGATGGTCAAGACTTCCGTCGGAGACTCATCGAGCGTGCCGTGCAGGCTCTGGCCATCGCAAACCACCAGGGCATTGTAGGCCCTCATGCGAAGCCGATTCGGGCCGGAGACCGCCAGCGAAAACTCTTTCGTTTGGTTGACAACTTCACCGCCGTAGGTGTATCGCACCACCAGCCGCCCGGCGTCTTGATAGCGGTCGGCCTGGTGATAAACCTCGACCACCCGTTCCAGAACTTGCTTGGCTGTCCGCAACGGCTTTTCATAATCGTGCGACGACGGGGTGGCTTCGGTGGCCTGATGACAGCCGGCCGCCACAAGGCCCAGCACAGCGAACCAACCGGCGATAACCGGCGCAAAGCCCCGGCCCGACCGCCCACCCAATAAGTTGCGCATCATGATCCCCTGCGGAAAACGTTCCCCCCAGATATAGTCATCGGCCCGTGGAAGCCCGGCGCGTAAGCGACGACCGTGGACCGGCTTCCCCTCGCTGCGCTGAGCTACCGTTACCACGGCGTCATTACCCAGCGGGCAGGCTGACGAAGGATCCGGGGATTCATTTATCGTAAGCGTATCTCCAGGCAACGGCAAACGCCGGTCGCGCAAACGCTTCAGCCGTCGTAACCGTTAGGGCAAAATAGCATCGGCATGCGCCCGTTTGATCGGGCATTGCTTGCCAGTCCGCAGTGGGCGCTGCATAATACAGAGATGAACGAGATCTACTCTCGACTGGAAGAGATTTTTCGCACCGTTCTGCAGGACGATGCGCTCACGCTCACGCCCGAGACCAGTGGCAAGGATTTTGAGGGCTGGGATTCGCTCACCCACGTGACGCTGATGGTGCATGCCGAGCGAGCGTTCGGTATTCAATTCACCAATTCGGAAATTGCCGGTTGGCAGAACGCCGGCGAGCTGGCGCAGTTGATCGAAGCGCGCCTGCAACAAAAAGCCTAGCCCCGGCGGGCGCGGTCTACCCAATCACCGGGCACCGTCAGCGGCTTGCCGTTGTCGGCGGGACCAAGGCCCAGCAGGAAAGGCACCGCCCGCACCGCCCATTGCTCCGGCGGTGGATATTGGCGTGACGCGGCGCCAAAGCACGACCGCAGCATGTCGGTGTCGATAATGCCGGGGTTCAGCGGCACGGCCGCCATGCCGGCGGGCAGCTCGGCGGCCAGCGCTTGCGTCAGCCCTTCGATCGCCCATTTGGTGGCGCAGTAGGGCGCCACCTCGGGCGACACCGATCGCCCCCAGCCGGAACTGATATTGACGACGACGCCGCTGCCGCGTGCCAGCATGTCGGGCAAAAAATGGCGGATCATGTTCGCCACGCCCGACACGTTCACCGCCAGCACCCGGTCGAGATCGGCGGCGGGCACTTCCCACAATCGCGCATTAGGATTGATGGTGGCGGCATTGTTGATGAGCAGATCGGGCACAAAGCCCTGCTGGCGCGCCTCCGCAGCCCAACGGGCGACGTCCGCATCGCTCGACACATCGACTGCCGTAAACACCTGTGGGGCGGGCCAACGTTGGGCGAGCGCCTTCAAGGCGGCCTGGTCGCGGGCGCAGCCCCAAACCACGTGCCCCTGCTCGATGAACGCCGTCGCCATCGCCAAGCCGAGGCCACGACTAACGCCTGTGAGGACAATCTTGCGAGACATGCGAGTAACTTACCACGCGACCGCGGTCCAGACAACGACGCTCTTTTCGGCCTAACCGCTACGAACCGGACTCAACGGAAGCGGCTTCGCAATCGGCGGCGGCGGTTGCTTGCCGCTGAATGCTTGGCGCGCCATACTAAACTGATGGACCGGTTAGCAAGCGATCTTTACAGGCCGGACTTTTGGTGCGTGCTGGCGGTCGCGGTGCTGGTGCTGCTGCCGATCACGTCGCCGCGCTTGCGCAAATGGGCCTGGGCGGCCATCAACCTGGCCTTTCTCGGCCTGTTGCTGGGCCCGCCCGATCCGCTGCGTCTGGCCGAACTGCTCCAGCGCGGCGACATCGGCGAAGCGGCCGCGCTGGTGGCTTTTTCCCGCTTGGGCATGGCCTGCACCGGCGTGCTGGCCGCCTGGATCGTCTTGCAGGCAATCCAACGGCGAAGGCTGGGAAGCTTGCCGCTGGCACTGGCCGCGCTGGCTGTGTTCGCGCTGTTCCTGATCCGCAAACTGCCGGCCGAGACGCTTTATCATTCCGGCGTTTTTAACGACTTGCTGGCCGCCGTCGATGTTTCCGGCGCTCGCCTGCAGCCGCTCAAGGCCATGCTGGCCGCCATCGGCTTTTCTTACGTCGCCTTGCGGTGCGTCGAGGTGCTGCGGCTCACGCACGAAGGGCGCCACCCGGCGCCCGACCTGCCCTCGACCATCAATTACCTATTGCCCTTTCACATGCTGGTGTCGGGGCCGATTCAGGGATACGCCGAGTTCGTGGCCCAGCCGGCCGTGCCGGCGCCGTTGAGCGCTTCCGACGCGCTGCGCGGCGTCGAGCGGATTGCGCATGGGCTGTTCAAGAAATATGTGCTGGCCGCCGTCATCGACCGCACATTTCTCACGGGCTTCGCCGCGCCCATGCCCTATATGCTGGTCGAGGGCCTCTTCTTTTATTGGAAGGTCTATCTTGATTTCAGCGGTTACAGCGATATCGCCGTCGGAGCGGGCAGGCTGATGGGAGTGGCCACGCCGGAGAATTTCAATAAGCCCTACCTGGCCCGCAACCTGATCGACTTCTGGGACCGCTGGCACATGTCATTGTCGCGCTTCATCTACCGGAACTTATTTATTCCGGTGCAGCTTACCTTGGTCCGACGCCAAGGGCCCCA
>DASVHB010000353.1:0-4230 GCA_036379195.1 Pirellulales bacterium | reverse complement strand
GCATCGCTTAGACTCTGCCCCAGCCGCCAGCAGAGAGTGACAGCGGCAAAAAACTTTAGGGCACTGCGTTGCGGCTGAGGCGTTTGCCCACCGACGCCGTGGCTGCCCATAATGGGGACTGCCGAGACGTCTACCGATTTTTGCAGCGGCGTTGTTCCGTGCATGCCTTTTTGACCATCACCGCGGGCCAGCAAGCCGGAGCGAGCGTGCCGCTCGATCCCGGCAAAAAAACGCGCATCGGTCGCGGCACCGAGTGTACGCTGATGCTGAACGACGCACTGTGCTCGCGCGTGCATGCCGTCATTTTTTACGATCACGAAGTGTGGCGGGTGCACGACGCGCAAAGCCGTAATGGCACGTTCGTCAACGGTCAAAAGATCGAGCGAGCGGCGCTCGGCGACGGCCACCGCCTGCGGGTCGGCTCGACCGAATTCGTATTTCACGAGAGCGAGCAGCCGCCCACGCTCGGACCGCTTGCCGGGCCGAAAATCACGCAGACGCTGATCAAAGACACCCGCGTGGGCCAGCCCTCCGGCGATTCCGTGGCCGTGGCCGCTATCGGCGATTCCGAATCGTCGCAAGAGCTGTTGTTGCTCCATCAACTGTGCCTGCGCGCGATGGGCAGCCACGACCTGATCGAGTTGATGCGCGTCTCGCTTGAAGTGCTGCGCGAGCGGACGGGCGCGTCAACCGTGGGTTTTCTCGAGCGCGGCGATGACGGCAAACTTTCACCCAAGCTGGTTTTGCCCGAGACCTTGTCGGCGCCCATCGTGCTGAGCGAATCGCTCACGCGGCTGGTGTGCGACGCGGGTCACGCGGTGTGGATCGCCAACCAGCATGCGGCGCCGGAAGACGTGCGGCACCATGCCGACGCGCTCTGTGTGCCGCTGGTCGATCCGCGGACGAGCGAAGCAGACGGCCCCGCCGCACTGGCCGCGTTGTACGTGTATCTCGAACAAGGCCGCTTTCGCCAGTCGCACTTCGACTTCGCGATCTCGGTGGCAAACGTGGCCGTTTTGATGCTGGTTCGGCTGCGGGGTGAGCAACGCCTGAAGACCGAGCTTGAGCGGCTCGGCAGCCAGGCATCTGGCCAACCGCAGCCGCCTACTCACCCGCAGCCGCCCAGTCAGCCGCCATTGCACGGCAGGCCGGCAGCGGGCGACTCATTGCGGCTCGACGAATGGGAGCAGCATCTCATCCGCGAGGCGCTCGCGCGGGCCGGCGGGCACGTGCCCGAGGCGGCGCGGCTGCTGGGCCTGGGCCGGGCCACGCTTTATCGCAAGCTGGAAGAATACGGCATCGGTAGGTAATTCATGGATTTTCTGCAACTTTCGGGCAAGTCGATTCTGGTGTTCGGCGTGGCCAACCGCAAAAGCGTGGCGATGCACGTCGCCCGCGTGCTCACCGAGTCGGGGGCCGACGTCGTCTACGTGGTGCGCACGCCCGAGCGGAAACAGTCGGTCGCCAAGCTGGTGGGCGACGCCGAGATCTATGTGTGCGACGTCGAGCACGACGATCAGATCGCGCGGCTGGCCGACGAGCTTGAACCGCGACGACCGGTGTGGCACGGCCTGGTGCATTCGATCGCGTTTGCCGATTATGACGATGTTCCGCGTCCCTTTCACGAAACGCCGAAAAAGGCGTTTCTACGATCCGTCGATATCTCGTGTTACTCGTTGATTGCGCTGTCGCGGGCGTTTCAGCAGCGGTTCGATGCCGACGCCTCGGTGGTGACCATCTCGATTTCAACCACGCGCATGGCCAGCGAGAACTATGGCTTCATGGCGCCGGTGAAGGCCGCGCTCGATTCGTCGCTGGCCTTTCTGGCCAAATCGTTCAGCAAGTTTTCGCGCGTGCGGTTCAACGCCGTCGCGCCAGGGCTATTGAAGACGTCGGCTTCGGCGGGAATTCCCGGCTATGTCGACGCCTACCTTTACGCCGAGCAAGCGACGCTCCGCAAGCAGGCGTTGCAAACGGAGGAGGTGGCCCATGTCGCGGCGTTTCTGCTCAGCCCGCGGTCGAGCGGCATCAACGCGCAGCGGATCGTGGTCGACGCCGGCATGGAAGTGAACTATTTCGATCGAGACTTGATCGAGCGGGCCGTGCGCCCTCTGGGTGGCGATTCAAAATAGCTAAAACGCCGGCATGCTGTTTTGCTGTATTCCGAAAATGCTTCGACATCACGCGCGGCGTGCGACACGCGTTCAACGCGAACCCGATTCAATCGCGGACGATAATAGCTAATCGAGCACATACCGCGTATCGGCCTGGTCCTCGTGGCGGATTTCGTCGACCGGTTCGCGGCGGCCTTCGCCGGCGTATAGGCGATTCGGACAATTGATTACCCAGCCGGGCCGCTCGCCGATGTTTTTGTAGGCGTGAACCACGCCCGGCGGTATCAGCACGGCCTGGCAATTCGATTCGCCGACGACAATCGCCTGGCGATGTTGAAATGTCGCCGAGTTTTTGCGGGCGTCCCACAGGTAAAGCTTAAAATCGCCCGGCCCCAGAAACGCGAAATAGTCGGATTGGTCGACGTGCTCATGCGGACCGCGGGCGACGCCGGGCAGCGTCTCGCTCACATAGCCCATTGCCGGGCGGTCGCCAGGGCCGAGTTCGTCATTGCGAAACAGTTCGACCAGCCAGCCCCGGGAGTCGCGATATCGTTTCAGGGGCTTGAAGACGACGCCCTCGATGGGACCGGTTCGAAACATCACAGCGCTCCGGAGGATCAGCCATTTCCGATCAGACCAATGTAGTCATCGTGTCAAGCGGTGGGAACAGCCCCAAGGCACGATCGATCGAAGTTGGCCAACACATCGGCGGGGTCGTCATAGATTTCCGCCGCTCCGGCCAGGTCTTTGTCGCCCCAGCCGCCACACCGCACGGCGATCACCCGCACGCCCGCCCGATTGCCGGCTTCAACATCGTAAGGCGTGTCGCCAATCATCACCGTCGCTTCGGCGGGCAGGTCCAGCTTCTGCAACGCCGCGGAGACGATGTCGGGGTCGGGCTTCGAGCGGTCGGCGTCATTCGACGTGGTGCTGTTGTCGAGCAATTGGGGCACGCCGGCAATTTCGAGCAGCGTTTCCAGATCTTCGCGCCGTGCGGAGCTGGCCACCGCCAATCGCAGACCCTGGGATTGCAACCGCTCCACCAAAGGGCGCCCGCCCGCCAGCGGCTCGATCTGCGGCAGATATCGTTCCTTAAAGATCCGCTTGCAATCGCTTGAGATGGCCTTGCCTTCGGGCGAATCGATGCTTTGCCCGGTCAGTTCCGCAAACAGCTTGTCGCTGCCGACGCCGATCAGTCGCCGGATGCGTGCGAACTCGACATCGCGCGCCGCCTCTCGAAAGGCATCTTGCCAGGCGCGTGCGTGATGGTCGTTGCTGTCGACCAACGTGCCGTCGATATCGAAGATGACGCCTTTAATTCGGGCCATGGTTGGGCGGTGTTGCATTTCGCGTACCGCCGCGATAGCTCAGGTCGAGCAGTTCGATGGGATGCGCCACCCAAAGCGGCTGGCCTTGTTGGCGGGCTTCGCGTCCGATCTGCAACAGGCAACCCGCGTTGGCGGTCAACACGATCTGGGCGCCGGTCTGCACAATGTTGTGCAGCTTGCGGCGGCTGAGACGGCCGGCCATTTCGGGCTCGGTCAGGTTGTAGGTGCCCGCCGCGCCGCAGCAAAGCTCGCTTTCGGGCAGATCGCGCAGTTGCAAACCGGGAATCTGGGCCAGCAGCCGCCGCGGAGCCTCGCGAATCTTCTGAGCGTGGGCCAGATGACAGGCGTCGTGATACGTGGCCGTGGCGCGAATCTCGCCGCGCGGCGCGATCAGCCCCAGTTGATCCAAGAACTCGTTGATGTCTTTGACTTTGGCGGCAAACCGCGCTCGCTGCGCTTGTTGCCCGTCGTGCCAATGGTGGCTGTAGTCTTTGAGCATTGCTCCGCAGCCGGCCACGTTGACCACCACGGCGTCGTAGGCGTCGAGATCGAACGCCTGCAAATTGGCGTCGGCCAGCGAGCGAGCAGGATCGCTCGCGCCGGCGTGAAAATGAATTGCTCCGCAGCAAACCTGGCCGCGCGGCACATGCACGTCGCAGCCGTTTTCTTGCAGCACGCGCGCGGTGGCCCAATGCGTCGAACGAAACATCACGTCGGCCACACAGCCGGTGAACAGCGCCACGCGAGCCCGCCGTGGGCCCCTGGCCGGCAGAAACTCCGGCAGCGGT
>DASVHB010000352.1:0-15190 GCA_036379195.1 Pirellulales bacterium | reverse complement strand
GGCTGGTGTGCTGGATCGGCTTCAAGCAGGAAAAAGTGTTTTACGACCGGCAGCCGCGCCATTCCGGAACAACCAAGTTTCGCGTGTTGGGCCTGAAAGTCATTCGCAACTTTATCGACTCGGCGGTGGTCTCGTTTTCCGATGTGCCATTGAAGCTGGCCACGGCGACGGGGTTGGTGTTTTCATCCGCGGCCTTTGTGTACCTGCTGTGGATGCTGCTGGGTTGGCTTGGCGGGCGCGAGGTGGCGGGCTGGTCGGCCACGCTGGTCGCGGTGCTTTTTTTAGGCGGCGTGCAACTGGTGAGCGTCGGAGTTCTCGGCACCTACATCGCGTCGATTTTTTTGGAGACGAAGGGCCGCCCGAATTTTATTATTCGCGAATGCGCGGGATTCGATTCGCCAGCACGACTGATCGATCATGCGGCAAAAGGTGGGACTCGCTGCGCTCGGCCCACCCTACGGCCGTAACGCATACGGTGCTTTTCTTGAATGAATCGGTCCGGTGAGCGCAAAACGTCGCATCGCAACGCCTCCTGAAGGATAACGTGCAACCCATCCGCAAGCTCTTTGCCGCAGAGAATGACGACGATGCCGCGGGGCACGGCCAATCCGCCAGCCACGTTGGACTAGTTTTGCTGGTCAGCGGCGTCTGCGGGCTTTATTTCGGCCTGACCTCGGGCTGGCAAATCGCGGTCGAAAGCGCTCAGGCGGTGGCCGGTGTGGTCAGCTATCCGGCGGACAATCCCTTTTACATGTACCACGTCAAATCGTGGACGCTGCTGCACCAATTGCCGGCGGCCCTGCTAGCCTGCGGCTGCTCAGAGCAGATGGTCTCGCTGCTCGTGGCCTGTGTGCCCGCTGTGCTTGGCTTCCAGGCGCTGGCGTTGCTTACTTATACTTTCGGGCGCGATCGGATGGTGGCCAGCCTGGTTCCTGTCACTTTGCTGGCGGCGAACGCCTGGCAAGACTGCGGCGCCGTTTATCCCATCCGGTTGATATCGAACGTCTATTGGGCCACTTATGGTGTGACCGGCACCAACTATGTGTTGTTCGCCTGGGCGCTGTGGGGCGTCGGCTGGCGGCGCCCCGCGGCCCTGCTGTGCGGGTTGGCGCCGGCGATGCATCCGGCGCTGGGCGCTTGGTGCATTGCGGCCATATTGGCGGCGTTGATTTGCGACCGGCGAGCCGAGCGTCCCTTTGTGGCCGTGGCCGCACGCTGGTTTGCGGCTGGCATCTTGACGACGATCATCAGTTTCGCGGTGCAACAATACCTATCGCGCAACGTGCCGCCGGCAGATCCGGTGCTAACGCAGCAGCTCTTACGGGCGTTTGTCGCCGACTGGGACAACCACCGCTTCGCGTTTCCGTTGGAACATGTGGAATGGCGGTTGGGCTGGTGCGCCCTGGCACTGTTCGCGGCCGCACGTGCCTGGCTCGCGGAGAGCCTGCCGCGGCGCTCCCTTGTTTTGCTGGATGTGTTGCTGATTTCGGCGCTCGCCGGGTTGGCGATGTGTCTGCTTACCTACCTTTCGCCCTGGCTGCCCACACCGCTGGTCATGGCGATGCCGGGCAGATTCATCAACCTGGCGGTGGTTGCCTTGCCGGCAGTGATGATTGGCCTGCTGTCGCGCGGCACCCGCGCCTGGTCGGTCAACGGATTGCTGGCCGCGTTGTTGCTGTTTGGCGGTTTGCGGTCGCTGACGCTGCTCAAGCAGTGGATCTACGTGCCGGCCGCGCCCAAGATTTTAGTGGCGAGCGGGCTGATCGTGATTTATCTGATTGCCGCGCAGGCGACCGGTACACGCGGTTGGTTGAAATCGGCCTTCCGCGCCGCGGCCGCGCTGTGCCTGGTGCTCGTCGCATTCCTTGAACGCCGCGATTGGCATCTGGCGGCACTGTTGCTGGCCTCGGTGGTCGTTCTCCAAGCGACGCGGCGCTGGCTCAATCGCCCGGCCTGGCCGAGCTTGCGGATCGCCCTGCGTGCCGTCTCGCTCGGCGCCCCAGCCGTAGTGATGGTCATGATGGTGGGCGGGTGGTTGGCAAGCGGTCTGTTGCTGTTCATCGCCGCATTTGATGAGCAGCGACTGGGCTGGCTCTTCGGCACCTGGCGCCGCGCATCGCTCGGCGGCCGTGCCGCACGGTGGGCGACGTGTATTGTGGCGATGGGCTTTATTGCCGGCTCCCTCGGCACTCGTGCCCGCCTGGGTGTGGGCTCGCTACGCGCGTGGGACAACGACCCGGTGTTTGCCGCCGCCGCCAAGGCCCCGGGTCTGCTGTTGACGGTGCCCCGCATGGGAATTGCACAATTGCGAACGCGGCGGGGGCTGGTGCTTTACGGGCAGGCGCTCAATCAGATTACCTACGTGCCCGCCTCCGGCCCGGCGATCAACCGTGTGCTCAAAGGCGTTTATGACGACGATTTGCTGAAGCCGCGCCCGCCCGGCTGGGTCAAATGCGGCGGGATCATGCACGACAGCGCCCACGGGGTGTGGGAGGACCGCGGCGCCGACGAGTGGCAACGCCTGGCCAAAGAATTCGGCTTTTCCGCCATTCTCACGTATCCCGACTGGCGGCTGAAGCTGCCCATCGCGGCCCAGACCAACGACCTGATTCTCTACCGCGTGCCGGAAGCGGTTTCCACGGCCTCGCGCAGTCCGCGGACCAACGAGATCGGTATCGCCCCGTAGGGCTTCCTAAATGATCTTGCACGATCATGGGAACACGGAACGCCACAGAGGGCGTTCCCTACAGACTGCTGGCTTCCCATGATCGTGCAAGGTCATTTAGGTCGAAGCATATTCCAGAACTGGCCGACTTGCGATTATCATATTCGTTCGCCCGCAGCCGGGCCCATCTGATTCGCAACCCCGCCACATCCATGGACATCCTCAGCAAGCTCGAGCGCCGGTTCGGCCGGTTCGCCATTCCCAACCTCACGTTGGTGTTATGCATCTTGCAGGTGGCTGGCTTTGCCGTCGCGTTCGGCAAGCCGGAAAACCTGGAACTGATGACGTTAAGCATGGCTCAAGTCGCCGATGGCCAGGTCTGGCGATTGGCCACGTTTCTCTGTCTTCCCGGTGGGGAGAATCCGATCTTCTTCTTGTTCGCGATCTACATGTTCTACATGATGGGCGCGACGCTCGAAGCGAATTGGGGCGAGTTTCGCTACAACCTGTACGTCGGCATCGCCACCCTCGCCACGTTGGGGGCGGCATGCATCTTTCCGATGCATCCGGTGACTAACGTTTTTATCGGCGGTTCGGTGTTTTTGGCGTTTGCCCACTTGTATCCGAATTTCGTGATCATGTTGTTCTTCTTGCTGCCGGTGCGAATCAAATGGTTGGCGCTGCTGACTTGGATTTTTTACTTCCTTGGCCTGGCGACGGGCGACTGGGCCACGCGGGCCTTCATCGCCGCCTCGATTTGCAACTTTCTGCTGTTCTTCGGCAAAGACATCTTTCGCCAGGCCGGCGACCGCAAGCGGCACATGGAGTGGGAGGCCAAGCGGCTGCGGCGGCCCGACAAACCGTTTCATTGCTGCGCCATCTGCGGTGCGACTGAACGCACGCATCCAAAAATCGACTTTCGCTATTGCACCAAGTGCGCGGGAAGCCACGAGTATTGCGCCGACCATCTCCGCACGCATGAACACGTCGCCTTGGGGGCGCCAGCGGCGCCAATCGCGAGCGGCGAGCGCGTCGACGGCGGCTTGCCATGAGCGCCGCCGACAGCCTGCCCCTGGACGCCACCGTCGAGCCAACCACGCAGGACAAGGCCGTGGCCGAAATCCGCCGTGCCTATGCCTCGCAAACACCGCTTTACCCCATTGGCGGCGGCACAAGCCTGGATTTCGGATTGCCCGCTCGCCAGCGCGGCATCGGGCTGCGGCTGACCGCGCTGAATCGCGTGGTCGATTATCCCGCCGGCGATATGACCATCACCGTCGAGGCGGGCATGACCATGGACGCTCTGGCCGCCCAGCTTGCCCGCGAAGGTCAGCGGCTGCCGGTCGATGCCGCGCATGCGGATCGGGCGACACTCGGCGGCCTGATCGCCACCAACTTTAGCGGGCCGCGCCGCTATGGCTACGGCACCATTCGCGATTACGTGATTGGCATTAGCGCGATTGACGGTCGCGGCACACCGTTCAAGGGCGGCGGACGGGTGGTCAAAAACGTCGCCGGTTATGACTTCTGCAAGTTGTTGACTGGCTCGCTGGGAACGCTGGCCGTCATCACCCAAGTGACGCTCAAGGTGCGGCCGCTGGCCGAGACCACCGCGCTGCTCACTTGCCCGGTGCCCTCATGGCGAGACGCCGAGCCGCTGCTGGCGGCGCTGGTCAGTTCGCGCACCACACCTGCGGCCATCGAGTTGGTCGGCGGCCCCTATTGGCAAAGCGACTCCATGACGAACGTGGCAGGCGACATGGCCGGGCGGCTGATCGTGGGCTTCGAGGGAACCTCGCCCGAGGTTCAGTGGCAGTGCGGGCAGCTTGCGAGTGAATGGCGCGAGCTTGGAGTCGCGGCGATCGACGAGCATGCCGGCGAAGCCGCGCAGCGACTGTGGAATCGTTTGGTTGATTTTCCCAGTCAGCCGGCGGCGTTGACGATCAAAGCCAATTTGCCACCCAGCACGGTCGCTGGATTTATCGAATTGCTGCGAGAACTGGACGCCGAGTTGTCGCTGCAAGCGCACGCGGGCAATGGAATTGTGGTGGCGCAATTCGCCGAATTCTCGCCGACCGACGCCGGCCGCGTTCTGGTGCAACGCCTGCAACCGGCGGCGTCCCGAGTCGGGGGTAAGATGATCGTCTGGTCGTGCCCGTCGGGCGAATTAACTCGCCAGGCGGTCTGGGGCGTCGCCGGCCTCGATGCCCACCTGATGCGCGAGGTCAAGCACCAGTTCGATCCCCAAGGCTTGCTCAACCCCGGGCGATTTGTCTACCTGTAAGCAGCGCACCCGCGCCGCTCGACCGCGGGCGATGGCTTGATCTTGGGTCACCGGTGTTGTTGGGTGTCACCGCGGAATATATTTTGCACCAAACCGCCTAGCGTCTTGGGGCGGGCCATTGGGTTGCCGCCGGCCGGATGCTCGATGGTCAATATGGTTGATGCCCGCTCTCATGGGTTCCGCGTCACTCGCCCCCCGCGTTCTCATCGTCGAAGACTATCCCGACACCGCCGACCTGCTGGGTCGATATGCGCGACTGATCGGCTGCGAGACCCGCACCGCCGCCAGCGGGCAAGAAGCGCTGAAGATCGCACTGGAATTCTTGCCGCAGATCGTGCTGCTCGATATTGGTCTGCCCGACATCGACGGCTGGACGGTCGCTCGCACGCTGCGCGAAAAGTTGCAACCGATTCACCCAGTGGTGATTGCCATCACCGCCTTTGGCAGCCATGAAGACCGCAAGCGATCGGAAGATGCCGGCGTGGATCACCACCTGGCCAAGCCCGAGTTCCGCAAGGAACTGATGGAGCTGCTGATGCGCTTGGTTGGTCGGAGCGGTGAGGCTGCTCCGTGACGCCCGTCCCAAAGTCGCTTTCGCGGGAGCGAAAGTAGCCCTGCTTTCGCTCCAGCGAAGGACACGCTTGCCAGACATCCGCTACGATTGCCTGGTTATGTGAATTGCGCCAACTCCGCCGCCATGCACTCAAACACCTCGGGCCAGTCACCGACGGTGGTCTGGCGGAAAAGTCGCGCCGTCGGATACCACGGGCTGTCGTCGCGTTTGAGCAGCCAACGCCAGTCGGGCGAAAGCATCAGGCCAATCCATACCCGCACGCCCAATGCGCCGGCCAGGTGCGCCAGCGACGAATCGCACGTCACCACCAGGTCAAGATGTCGCATCACGGCCGCCGTATCCATGAACGGTCCCGACTCTTCGTCGAGCCGTTTGCCGAAGTCGATCACCTGAAAACGATCGGCCACCGCGGCGATTTGCTCGCTGCCTAGGCCCTTCTGCAGGCTCACCAGAGTGATGCCCGGCACGCGAGCCAACGCCTCGAAGCATTCCAGCGGAATCGATCGGCCCCGGTCGGTGCGGTTTGCCGGACTGCCTTGCCAGGAGATGCCAATTTTGAAGCCGGGCAGCGACGCGATCTCCTCGCGCCAGTGGTCAACCAGCGTGGCCTCGGCATGCAGGTACGGCACATCGGCGGGCACGTTGGCCAGTGTCGTGCCTAGCAGTCGCGGCAAACTCAACAGCGGTGCATAGACATCGAACTGCGGCATCGCCTCGCCTTGGATGAGCCAGCGGTCGACGCCCGTCATGCTGCCGAGCAACCGCCGTAGCGGTTTTTGCACTTCGGCCAACACTTTTGCGCCGCGCTGCCGCACCAGCGGCGCGTAGCGAATGAATTGCAAGGTGTCGCCCAGTCCCTGTTCGGCGGCCAAGAGAATGGTGCGGCCCGCCAGCGGCGAGCCGTCCCAAAGCGGCTGCGCGCATTGCCGCCGCTTAAAGTTTTTAAGCTGCCACCGCCATTCATATTCCGCCCAGCCGCGCTCCAAATCTCCCTGCACCAACCACACCAGCGACTGGTTCCAATGCGGATCGCAATAGTTCGGCTTCAGTTCTTCGGCCTGACGATACGATGCCAACGCTTCGTCGAACCGCCCCTGGTCGCGCAACACGTTGCCCAAGTTGTTGTGGGCCTCGGCCATTTCCGGCGTCAATTCGATCGCGCGGCGGTAGGCGCCGGCGGCGTCATCGAACCGCCCTTGATACCAATAGGCGATTCCCAGGTTGTTGTGGGCCTTGGCGAACTCGGGCCGCAGCCGCAACGCCTCGTTGAGGCTCTCGATGGCCTCGTCGTAGCGGCCCAGCTCTTCGAGCGCGCTGCCCAGGTTGTTGTGGGCTTCGGGCAGCTCGGGGCGCAGCCGCGCGGCCTCGCGGCAACTGGCCACCGCGGCCTCGGGCTGGCCCATCTGCCGCAGCGCGATGCCCAGATTGTTGTGCGCCTCGGCAAACGTGGGCTTGCAGGCGATCGCCCGGCGGTAAGCGGCGATCGCCTCGTCGTGATGGCCCTGCGCGGCACGGACCAGCCCCAAATTGTTATGCGCCTCGGCGAAATCGGGCTGCAAAGCCAGCGCCTGGCGAAACGCGGCCACCGACTCATCCAGCTTGCTCTGCTCATACAGCGTCAAGCCTAGGTCGTTGTGGGCTTGAGCCGAATCGGGTCGCTGGCCCACGGTCTGTCGTTGGCTAGCCAGCAGCTCTTCGAAATGCCCCTGCTCGCGCAAGGCGCGGTTGAGATTATGCCGCGCCTTGGCGTCGTCGGGCCGCACGGCAAGGGCCTGTTGAAACGCCGCGATCGCCTCGCCCGGCTTGTCTTGCTTCAACAACGCCAGCCCCAGGTTGTTGAGCATTTCGGTATTGTCGGGCTTGAGCTTCAGCCCGCGGCGGAAGCTGGCGACCGCTTCCTCCATGTAGCCTTGCTGAGCCAAAACCACGCCCAGGTGATTGTGGGCGTCGGCATGGCCTGGCGACACGCTGACGGCCTGTTGCAGGCTAATGCGGGCATCGTCGAGCCGCCCCAACGAGCGATGCGCGGCGCCCAGCAGATACCAGGCTTGGGCGTGTTGTGGTTCAGCCGCGAGCAACTCGCGATAAAGTTGAACCGCCCGCTCGACATTGCCGGCCTGGTGCTGCCGGCGGGCCTCTTCAAAGCTGGGCGGCACGCCGGGGGCTGCACGCGAAATTGGCGGCGGCGGAGGTTCGCGACCGGCAACCGGCAGATCGAGCCGGATCATGCCGAACTGCTCGGGGCTGATGGGCGATGGCGACTGGCGATGGTGAGCGTATAAGTTGGCCGAGACAATGTTCGAGAAAACATTCTGACGGTTGGCCGCGAAATTGTCGGTATTGAAGAGCAGCGGCCGATGCGTGTAGAGCTCGTAGCCCAAACCGGCCAGACATTCGCGCAACGCCGCCGAACGGTCGACGCGATCGTCCTCAAGATAAATCAGCGGATGAAACCGCCCGATGGTCTCTCGGGCGCCCAGCAGCACCTGCCGCTCCATGCCTTCGACGTCGATTTTCATGAAATGGCAAGCCGCCAGCCGCAGGTCGTCGATTCTCAGCAACGGTACTTTGCTTTTGCTCAGCGCGGTTTGCGACAGCTCGAGTCCGCCGAAGTTTTGTTCGGCGGCGCCATCGAGTTCCGGCACGGCGATTTCGCCGGCGGTCTCTCCGACGGCGGCATGAAAGCAGTGAACGTGGTCAAGATTGTTCAGGGCCACGTTGCCGCAGAGCATATAAAACACCAGGCGTTGTGGCTCGAATGCCAGCACTTTGCCGCTCGGACCCACCAGCCGCGCCAGCGGCAGCGTGTGGACGCCGATGTTCGCGCCGACGTCGAGCACGGTTTGGCCGGGCTTGACCAGCGCGCGAAACAGCGACACTTCGCCCTCAGAGAATTCACCGTACAAATCGAGCGAGCGACCGATGTAGAGGTCGTTCGGCCGGTAGATGATTTCGCCCCAGCGGCAGCGTTTGACTTTGTTCATCGCTATATGTCGGAGTCGCGTTTCGTCCGCTTCCAAGTCTAGCTGATAAACTGGCCCGGGCCTTCCCAAGTCGGAAGATCCTCGACATCAGTCATTCCACGCCATCGGCACGCTTCGCATCGGCGGACACATTGCGAGCGGCCAGCTCGCGGGTTTCCTGAAACTGCTGCTGCCAACGCTGTTCCAGGTCACGCGCGAGATCAGGATGCTCGTCGATCAGATTATGGATTTCACCCCGGTCGGTGCTCAGGTCGTACAATTCCCAGCGACCTTGCTCGCCGGCGGCCACCAGCTTCCAGTCGCCGACGCGAATCGCCCGGTTGCCTTCGTGTAGCCACCACAGATGATCGCGGGCAATCAGGCAGTCGTCGGCCAAGGCCGGCACCAGGCTTTTCCCCGGCGGTGCGGGGGCGGGCTGCCTGTCGAACTGCCCGGCAGATTGGCCGCCAGCGAGTTCGAGAATCGTGGGAACAACATCAATCACGTGAGCGGGCGTGCGGCGTAGTTCGCCGCGTGCGGCGATGCCGGCCGGCCAATGCGCGATCAGCGGCGTCGAGATGCCGCCTTCGTGTACCCACGTCTTGTGGCGGCGCAGCGGCGTATTGGCCACGCTCGACCAGCCCGGCCCCAGGCAAAGATGCGTCTCTGCCGAGCCGGGCGTGGCCCCGCAGTCGTGGCCGTCGTCGCGCACCATGATCTCGGCACTCGCGCCATTGTCAGATAAGAAAAGGATCAGCGTGTCGTCAAAGGCCCTCATCGCGCGAAGCTGGTCGAGCACGCGGCCAATCTCGCGATCCATGCGATCGACCATCGCCGCGTGAATGGCCATCTTCACTGCCTGAAACTCGTGTTGCTCTTCGGTCAGATCATTCCAGGCTAGCGGACGATTGACTTCGCCCGGACCAAGCTTCACCAAAGCTTGCGGAAAATCGTATGGCGGACCGACATCGCGCTCGACCGGCGAGAGCGGGCACGCGACGATGCCAAGCTGCTTCATTCGCTCGTAGCGTTGCTGCCGCACGATCTCCCAGCCGGCTCGATAGCGATCGCGATAGCGGGCAATATCGTCCGCCGGGGCTTGCAGCGGAAAATGCGGCACGGTGAACGCCACGTACTGAAAGAAAGGTTGGCCGGGGTGTTTCTCCGCGTGGTCTCGCAGGCAGCCGATAGCATGATCGGCGATGGCGGTGGTCGCATAATAGCCGGAGCGGGGCTCGACGGGCGGCAGCTTCTGGTCGTCTTCATAATGCACGCGCGGTCGGAAAAGCCGCCCGGTGTCTTGCACGTAATACGAGCGATCGAAGCCGCCGGCTAGCGGCATGTCGTCGACGTGCCACTTGCCCGAATGATACGAGCGGTAGCCCAACGGCTTGAGCAATTCGGGCAGCAGCCGCGCCCAGGCGGGCCGAGGGCCAACCGGCAATCCGGGCAAGGTATCGCGGCGCACCTGCTGAGCGTAGTAGCCCGTCAGCAGCGCCGCGCGCGTCGGCCAGCAACGGGCGGTGTTGTAGAACTGCGTGAACCGCAGCCCGCCCGCCGCCAAAGCATCGAGGTGCGGCGTTTCGATTTCCGAGCCGTAGCAGCCGAGATCGGAAAAACCCAGGTCGTCGGCCAAAAAAACGACCACATTGGGCGGGCGATCGGCGCGCGCGGACTGGGCAACCATCGCAAGCGACAGGACGGCGGCCAACACAGCAAGGGCAGTTCGAAAGTAAGCGGCAATCATCGTTACCAAAAGCTCCTCAATGGAATATTGCACCGTGACGTGGAGTATCGGTATGACCATCACCAAATGCAAGGTACGAGCCTCTTTGCGGCACACCATTGATTGTAACAAGCAACGCTGCTTATCATCTCATCATGATTACGAAAGTTCACGCGCGCGAAGTGCTCGACAGCCGGGGAAACCCGACGGTGCAAGTGGAAGTGCGCTGCGGCGACGGCACAAGGGGCAGCGCTACCGCCCCCTCCGGCGCCAGCACCGGCAAAGCGGAAGCCCACGAACTGCGCGACGGCAATGCGAATCGCTATGAAGGCCGCGGCGTGCTCAAGGCCGTGGCGAATGTCAATCTTGTGCTGGCGCCGGCGTTGATCGGCCGCGATCCCAGCGAGCAAGCCGCCATCGATGAGCAACTCTGCCAGCTCGACGGCACATCGCAGAAGTCGCAGTTGGGCGCCAATGCCATCTTGGCGGTTTCGCTCGCGGTGGCCCATGCCGCCGCCGCCGTCCGCCGTGTGCCGCTCTATCGGCATTTGAATGAACTGTGGCACGCCGTCTCGGGCGGCGGCACTTGTCGGATGCCCGTGCCCATGACCAACCTGATTTCGGGCGGTCTGCACGCCGGGGGCAATCTCGATTTTCAGGATTTCTTGATCATGCCGATCGGCGCAGACAGCTATCGCAACGGGCTGGAATGGATTGTGCGCGTCTATCGTCGGCTGGCGGTCCTGCTGAATGACGCCGGCTACGAAAGCCGGCTGGTGGCCGACGAAGGGGGTTTTGGACCTCGGCTGCCGAGCAACCGCGCCGCGCTGGAGTTCGTCGTGCGGGCCATCGAGGCGGCGGGTCTGCGGCCTGGCAATGATGTGATGATCGCTCTCGATGTCGCTAGCTCGCATTTCTACGACGGCTCGCACTACCGGTTGCAGGCCACCGACGGCCAACACCTGACCAGCCAGCAAATGATCGAGCAGCTTGAAGAGCTATGCGGCAAATTTCCGATCGTCAGCATCGAAGACGGCCTGGCCGAAGACGACTGGAGCGGCTGGCAAACGTTGACGCGGCGGTTGGGCGGGCGGGTGCGATTGGTCGGCGATGATTTGTTTGCCACCAACCCCCGGCGGATCAGCCGCGGCATCGAACAGGGCGCCGCCAATTCGGTGCTCATCAAACTCAATCAGATTGGCACGCTCAGCGAGACGCTTGAAGCGATGCGCATCGCTTGCCTGGCTGGCTACGGCTGCATCGTCTCGGCGCGCAGTGGAGAAACCGAGGACGCCACGATCGCCGATCTGGCCGTGGCTACCGCCGCCGAGTCGATCAAGATTGGCTCAATTCAGCGCAGCGAGCGGCTGGCGAAATACAACCGACTGCTGGCGATCGAAGAAGAGTTAGCATAATCAGGGCGGCAGCAGATTAGGTGTTTTCGCCGCAAAACGTCTGTAGGGAACGCCCTCCGTGGCGTTCCGTGAACTGCTATTCGGCACGCATATAAAACAGCGCCAATCGATCGCCCAGCGGTTGGCCCGGCGTGGCGCGTAGCTCCAACGATCGCTCGAAATCGACCGCGGCATCTAATAGAAAACGCCACTGAAAACCGCCGTAGCGGCCGGACAAGCTATGACGCTCTTCTACACTGCGTGGCGCGATGCCCAGAACGCTTTGCCAATTGGGCGTATGCCAGCCGTCGCGCGCTTGCCCGTCGACGATTAACCCGTCGATGCCGGCGCCGAATTCGCCGTACTGAGTAATCAGTCCCACCCAGCGACCCTGGCCTTGCTGATTGATCCAGTCGCGCTGCCGCGGCTGGCGGTCAGATCGAAACACACCGCGCAACCGATGAGCAAGCCGCGGATCGTTGGGGTCGTCCAACGGCTGATACGAAACCGTGACGCCTACCGGACTGACCGGCCGGCGACCGTGATTGGCCACCGCGATGGTCAAGCCCGAGCGGTAGGGCATCGCCATCAGGTTTGTCCAGCCGCCACAATTGAGCACGACATAGTTGGCGTAATTGCTACCTTGCAGGCCGGGAAAAAAATATCGCGCGGGCGCGGCTAACGCCGGATGCGGCTCCCTATCGACGGTGACCTCCAACCACAGCTCGTCATCTTCCAGCAGCGTCGGCGCCGCCGCCAACTTGGTCCACTCGACGATGCCGGCGCCGGTTAGCTCGACTAACGTGCTCCGGTCCTTTTCGTTGATCGTCTGATTTTGCAGGCCGGCGCGTGGCAACGGATCGGCCTCACGATGCGTGCCCGAGCTAAGCTGGTCGTAGCGATACGACAGCGCCGGCAGCAGACCACGGGCAACGCCTTGGCCACTCGCCTCGTACTCTTCGACTCGCACGTCGGCAGGAAACCTGACGTAGTCGAAACGATATTCGGTCGGCTCGCTGGCGCGGAGAACCACTTTCAAGCTCTTGCGGAACGGAATGAAAGTCAGCAGCGGTTGAACGTCTTGTCCCACTTGGGCCACGTGCTGGTGCAAGTCAGCGGCGGGACATTCGATGCGCGGGGTGGTTTCGCCGTCGAAATAGAATTGCAACTGACCCGAGCTGTTGCTGCGCGAGACTTCGACGATGGCCGCGGGGCCGGTCAGATCGGCCAGCACGTGTTCGCCCGACGTTTCCACCGATCGAGTGGCCACCGCCGAGTCGAGGCCATCGGCGACGGCCAGCCGCTCGGAGTTCATCAGCCGCTCGAGCACGAGTTGCGAGGCCAACTCACGCGGCGGCGTCTGCCACTTTTGCCGACCGACGCCGCGCGGCAACTCGAGCACACGCAGATTGCGAAACTCGATCCGTGCCCCGTGATCTTGCAGACCGATCCAGCCTTGCAAGTGCCGGCGGCGCAGCTCGGGCAGACGGTTCGTGTCGGCATGCTGCACCAGCACGCCATTCACCCAGGCCGAAATCAGGTAGCCTTCGGCCCGCACCGTTACCTGATTCCATTCTTCCGTACGGTCGGCGTGCGCCAGCGGTTCGAGATTGCCGTAGATGGCCATCGTCGAATGCCGATTCAGCGGCGTGCCCGCCCGTTGGTCGTAAAGCTGCAGCTCCATGCCGTCGCCCGACGGCCAGCCTGCATGTGCGGTGCGAAGGCCGATGCCCGAATTCCCGCCGCGCGCCATCTTGTATTCCAGCGAGAGCGCGAAATTGCCATATTCTCGCTCGGTGCGCAGGTAGTTGCCGTTGCGGTTAAGGCAGACAATCTGTTCGTCTTCGACTTTCCACGACGTCAGGTTTCCGGGCGTCCACCAGCCGGCCAAATCGCGGCCATTGAAGATCGGCTCGCCGGCAGGCTCGCTGGCCGTCAAACCGGTCAATGAACCGCCGCCCGAAGCAAGGCCCACTTCGAGCACGAAGCGATCTCGCGGAATAGTCAGCGTTAGCAGCGACTGGCTGTCGCCCGGCGCGGTTGCCGTCTGGTCGGCCGCTTCGAGCCGGCCTCCTCGTAGGCGGAGCGTCGTTTGATGCCAGCCGTTGTCGGCGGTAGGACCTATCTCGATCCGTCTTTGGATCTGGTTGTGGGTGGCGACTTGGAAATCGTCCTCGGCCAACGTCAAGCGGGCCAGCTCTTCGCCGGTCTCGAGTTTTAACATCCGAAACGTCCAGCGGCCGCCATTTTTCGCTTGCCATCGAAAGCGGAACTCGGCATCCTGCCAACTCCAGCCAGAAACCAGCGGCGTGGCGGCCTGCTCTCCTGTCAGCACGCCATCGTCGATGGTCCACCCCTTGGGCGGGTGCTCTCCATACTCCCAACCCGTCAGACAATCGTTGCAGAGCAAGCTCAGACCAGTCTGATTTCTCTTCTCCGCGTACGCGGCCGGGAGGCAGCAGAGCAGCGCAATCACCAGTGAGTAAGATATTTTGCGTTTATTCATTGGTGCATATGGGAAGTGGTGAGTGACGAGTGATGAGTGGCGAGTTAAAAATCAGAAGTGAAAAGTCAGACATCCTCCCATCACTCATCACTCATCACTCATCACTTTTCACTCTTAACTCTTCACTTTCCTCTTTTCACTTTCCTCTTCCCCCTTCACAGCGCCACAAACTCCTCAACCGCCTCGCGCAACACATTGATCTCCGGCTCGATGCCCGTCCAAAGCTGAAAGGCGATCGCGGCTTGATGGACGATCATGCCCAGCCCGTCGACGATAGTCGCCCCGCGCTCTTTGGCTTCGTGCAGAAAACGCGTGTCGGGCGGGCTGGCCACCACGTCGGCCACCACCAGCCGCTCCGTCGCCGCGCCCCACCGCACCGGCACACGCGCCTCGGGGTCGTTCAGCCCGATGCTAGTGGCGTTGATGAGAATATCGGCCTCGGCGGGCACGCGGAAGTCGCCCTGCCAGACCGTCAAGGTGGCCGGCGACTGGGTCTTGGCGTTGAGCAAATCGACAAGCTGCTGCCCTCGATCGGCGGTGCGATTGACCACCCCAATGCTGGACGCGCCGGCCAGCGCCAGCTCGACGCCAATCGCGCGAGCCGCACCGCCCGCTCCCAGCAGCACCACCCGCTTGCCGGCGGGGTCGGCGATGCCGCGCAGCGACTGCATGAATCCCTTGCCGTCGGTGTTTTCGCCCACGAGCTGCGCTTCGTCGCGAGTGATGCAGTTGACGGCGCCCATCAGGGCGGAGGCGTCGGTCAGCCGGTCGAGCAGTTCGACCACGGTCAGCTTGTGCGGTTTGGTGATGTTGGCGCCGCGGAACCCCATTGCCCGCATGCCCCGCACAGCGTCGGGCAGGTCGTCGGGCGCGACCTCGAGTGTCAGGTATCGCCAGTCGAGCCCGTGGTGGGCGAAGGCCTTCTCCATCATATATTGCGTGGGATTGCCCGCTACCGGCGAGCCAAAGACCGCGCAGATTTCTTGCAGGGATGGGCTGGGCATGCACATTGACGCTTGCGTCCGACGCCGGATCGGTTTTGAAATCGAAGCCGGCAGTGATTACGTTCGACGTCTGT
>DASVHB010000351.1:0-9659 GCA_036379195.1 Pirellulales bacterium | reverse complement strand
CGTGCAAACGCGGGGCCGAGCGAAGTTGCGTAGGCTACCGCACGCCGGTGGATCCGGCCTGTCTCCGGCTGTGCGAAGGAGCACATGCCGTGTGGCACGACGCGCGCTTTCGCGTGTTTGCATTACAATCGTCGGGCGGCGGCGCGTGGCCTGCGATTTGCCTTCACCGCGTCGAACGTCTCGCACCGCCGAGCCAAAATCCAAGGGAGCCTGCCGTGCCTGTCCACAATCTCAATAAAATCTTCCGGCCCCGCAGCGTGGCCGTGATCGGCGCTAGCGATCAGCCGGGCAAGGTGGGACACACGCTGCTGAAAAACCTGCGGACCGGCGGATTCGCAGGTGCCATCCACCCGGTTAACAGCAAGCGATCGACCGTGCAGGGCTTGCCGGCGGTGCCCCACGTGGCCGCACTCGACGCGCCGCCCGATCTGGCGGTCATCTGCACGCCCGCCCCCACGGTGCCCGATGTCGTACGCCAATGCGGCCAGTTCGGCACGCGCGGCGTCGTTATTATCTCCGCCGGCTTTCGCGAGGTGGGCGCCGAGGGACGAGCGTTGGAACAGCGGGTTCGCGACGAAGCCGCGCAATTCGATGGTCTCAGAATCCTCGGACCCAATTGTCTGGGCATCATCGGACCGCACGTGGGGCTGAACGCCAGTTTCGCCGCGGCCTCGCCGCCGCCGGGCCGTGTCGCCTTCTTGTCGCAGTCCGGGGCCTTGTGTACTTCGGTGCTCGACTGGGCGCTGGAAGAAGACATCGGCTTTTCGTACTTCGTATCGATCGGCAATATGCTCGACGTCGGCGTGGGCGACCTGATCGACTATTTCGGCGCCGACCCGAACACCCATTCGATCGTGCTCTACGTCGAGTCGATCAGCGAAGCGCGGCAGTTCATGTCGGCGGCCCGGGCATTTGCCCGTTGCAAGCCGATCGTTATCTACAAGGCGGGCCGCTTCGCCCAATCGGCCAAGGCGGCTGCCTCGCACACCGGCGCCATGGCCGGCGTCGACGCGGTTTACGACGCTGCGTTCCAGCGCGCCGGCGCCGTGCGCGTCTCGCTCGTCGACGATCTGTTCGACTGCGCCGAGCTGCTCGCCCGCAAGCGCCTTCCCAAGGGGCCGCGGTTGGCCATCATCACCAACGCCGGCGGGCCGGGCGTGATGGCCACCGACAGTCTGCTGACGCGCCAAGGAACGCTGGCCACGCTCTCTGAGCCTTTGTTCGCGGCCCTGAACGCCATCCTTCCTTCTTGCTGGTCGCACGGCAATCCCATCGACGTGCTCGGCGACGCACCGCCTCAGCGCTTTGCCGACGCACTGCGGCTCACGCTTGCCGAGGACGGCGTCGATGCCGCCGTGATAATGCTCACTCCCCAAGCGATGACCGATCCGACCGGCGCGGCCCGTGCAGTCGGCGAGGTCGCCTCGCATTCTTCCAAGCCGGTGCTGGCGGTGTGGATGGGCGGAAAATCGGTGCGCGAAGGCGTGCAGATTCTCAACGCCTTTGGACTGCCGACGTACAACACGCCCGATCATGCCGTCCGCTCGTTCATGTATCTCATCTCGTATGCCCGAAACCTCGAAACGCTCTACGAAACGCCACGCGACGTGCCGCTGACGTTCCAAGTCGATCGCGCCGCCGCACGCCATTGCTTTCGCCAGGTCGTCGGCGACGATCCGGGCATCGTGTCGGCGGGCGACTCGATGCAGCTTCTCGAAGCGTACGGCCTGCTGACCACCGCGCCCGCGCGCGCCCGGTATGCGGATGAAGCGGTCAAGATCGCAGATCGCATCGGTTACCCCGTGGCGCTCAAAATCAGCTCGCCCGACATTACCCATAAAACCGACGTCGGTGGAGTGGCACTCAACGTGGTGGATGGCGCGCAAGTGAAACAAGCCTTCGAGCGCGTGATGCAATCGGCACGCGAAAAGCGGCCCGAGGCGCGTCTCGAGGGCGTCACCGTCGAGCGGATGATCGCGGCCCCCGACGGAGTCGAGCTGATTCTGGGCGCCAAGCAAGACCCCGTGTTTGGGGCGGTGATCTTGGTTGGCTCGGGCGGCGTCGCGGCCGAATTGTTCCAAGACCGCGCACTCGGCCTGCCACCGCTGAACGAACGCCTGGCCATGCGCATGCTTCAGTCACTGCGTTCGTGGCCGCTGTTGAACGGCTATCGCGGGCGGCCCGCCGTCGGCGTCGACCGCCTGATCGAGAGCCTCATGCGGTTCTCGTACCTGGTGGCCGATTTTCCGGAAATCCTGGAAATCGACGTCAATCCGTTGCTGGTCACGCCCGAGCGCGTCATCGCTCTCGACGCTCGGATGGTCGTCGATCGCCAGCGCCTGCAATCGCCCCCGCGGCCGTTCAGCCATCTGGCCATCCGCCCGTATCCCGAGGAGTACGTGCGGCCGGCGACGTTGTCGGGCGGCGCCGCGGTATTGCTGAGGCCGATCAAGCCGGAAGATGAGCCGCTCTGGCACGAACTGCACGCGAGTTGTTCCCGCGAGTCGTTGTGGGCGCGATTTCGCGGTTTGTTTCAACAGACGACCCATGAAATGGCCACCCGGTTTTGCTATCTCGACTACGACCGCGAGCTGGCGATCGTCGCGGAAGTCATGATCGACGGCGTTAAAAAGCTGGTGGGAGTGGCGACCTTAGCCGCCGATCCCGATCATCGGCAGGCTGAGTTCGCCGTGCTGGTGACCGACCCTTGGCAATCGCAGGGGTTGGGCGGCATGCTGACCGACTACTGTCTTGAGATTGCCCGCGATTGGAATCTTCGAACGATCACCGCCGAAACCGCGCCCGACAACGTTCGCATGCTGGCGATCTTTGAACATCGCGGATTTGAGCTGGACCGCACGGTAGCCCACGATATCGTCGTGGCGAAAAGACAGGTGCGCGGTTGAAGCGCTACCGACTTATGGAGGAAAAAGCGAATGCGGCTGCACTGGGCAGCCGCATTCAACTTGCGAGGTAACCCACTCCAGCCGCATTTATTGCTGTGCCGCGCTGGTGTCTGCCTCGAAGCGCGCTTCGTAGGCGAGGCTGGTGATGAACCTGTTGGCGGCGATGAACTCATCGGAGGTGATCGATCCCAGCAGGCCGTGCAGGGTGTGGTGCAGGTTCGCGGTCGCGTGGAGAATGTCGTGGTAGTTCTGCGTTCCCAGGCCGGTGGCGTAAGGCCGCGTGACCCGCTCGGCAAACAACGCTTCCAACGTGGCGCGGTCGGCGGAAAACTCCGCTCGTGTCAGCAGCGCCGGCCACTTGATGCGCCTGGCCTTCTGATCGAGCTGACCCGGCGCCAGACGGTCGGGCAAGCGCGATTTGTTGAAGTTAATCACTTGCTCAGGCGTGGGCGGTGTTGGGCGGTTCTCGGCCCGGTAACTGGCAACCATCTTTGAGATGTCGATCGAGTTCTGTGTCGCCAGCTTTTGGTTTTCGATCCATTGCCCGTACACTTCCTGGGCGTTCACGGCCGCCATCGACCCATACAACGCGGCCTGTCCCGCGGCGGCCGTCATGGCTGCCGTGCCATAAAAGGCGTCGCCATAGGGTGTCGTGCCCCAAAAAGGCGCGTATCCGCAACCGCCATAACCGCCCCAGCCGCCGCCCATCGGATAGCCGAAAAACTGAGCGTTCGCCGCGCCCGAATAGGCAAGCAAACCGCTCAACACCGCCGCAACTGCAAACAATTTGGTTCTCATGGCTTGGTCCTCCTTTTCGTGAAGGAAATGTGCGGCGGCTACCCACGGCCCGCCGCGGAGCGATTGAACGATGCCCTGCGTTTTTTTCCAACAAGTGTTGAAGCAAGCGCGATGCCATTCGCTCGGGCGGCGTGGTTCTGTTGCAGAATTCGCCGCGTAGGGTTCAGAAACGGCGATTCGGCGGGCTTAGGAATGCCGATGCCTGCGCGCGTTTCCGCACATCGACGTGGCAAGGCGCAGCGCCTTTCAGGACTCGCGATCCCCACCAACGCATCAAACACGCGGTTTTATCATTGGCCCAAGCCTTGCTTTGCATGGCCGTGGCGGCATTAAGCCGACCAGACGATTGCGAATTTGACCAACGGAGGTGAAACATGCTTGCTTACACTGACCATGAGCTTCACGAAGATCACCGCCTGTGGACCAGCGAACGGGCGCTGTGGCACGACGACGTGCGCATCTGGCAGCGAGAGATCGACGGGCTGCGTGCCAGGCTCAAGCAAATCGATGCGGCGCTGGAACAGCAACAGCGCGATCTGCAGGTCCACGCCGCGGCCCTCACCTTATACGAGCAGCGTGATGCCCGACGAGAACACTCGCTGGTTCAATACGAGCAGGATTGCGACGACGAACGCCGCATGCTATTGGGTCGAGTGCATGAGGCCGAGGTGTCGCAGCACGGCCTGCAACGAGCACGACACGAGGACCTCAAAGTTTCCCAGCGCCGCCTGCTGGCGCAGTTGCGGTCGTTTGCCCGATTGGGCGAGCTAGGCTCGCGTCCCGTCGCCACCGAGTAGACGCCAGGAAAAAGGTGCCTTCCATGCCTATCATTTTTTCGTTTGAACTCAAAGAGGCCCGGCCCGAGCAGGCCCAGATCGGCGCGCTGTTCGAACGATTCGGCTGGGAACGATTGAGCGAAGAGACGTACCGTTATCCGCGATTCGCCCCCGAGCCAGATTCACCGCCGCTGGAGGATTGGTTGAACCACGTTGTGCCGGCGCTCATGCTGTTTCGATGCTACGTGCTATCGCACGGGCTGACCGTTAACGCCATGACGCTCGACGCCCGGTCGTCGACCGGCTACCGCCGAGGAGCGCAACTGGGCAATCCGCCTCTCCACGCCGACAATGTCAGGCTGTACGACCCGAAAGGCGATCCGCGCCGCCGCGATGCTCCGCCGCGCGATGATGAACACGACGAGCAAGAGTGGTCGATGCTCGCCGATTGGCTGGATGCGGTCAGTTGCCCCTTAGGGCTCTGACTCGACGAACCGATCACACGTCCAGGCCGGTATTGAGCGCTTGCTGCACGATCTTGTTTTCAGCGGTTTCATGGACGATTAACGAGGCAATCAGCGACTTCACCTCGTTCTTGAGCTTCGTCCACGCGGCTGCGTCGTCGGCCGACCGCGCCAAGTCGAGCGCCTGGTCCGCCTGCCGCAGCATCACGGAGTGTTGGGCGAGCAATACCTCGGCCTCTTGGCTGAACCTGGGCGCGGCGGAGAGCGCTTCCTCGAGATAGCCACCCTCCTCTTCTTGCTCGAAGTGGTGCCGCAAATGCTTCGCCATCGCGGCGAGCGCCTCGGTCCCTTCGTTCGATATTTCACGCGACCAAGGTTGGGCGTCGTCGAATACGCGCCGCAAGGTTTGAACCAGGTTGCCCATCTCGCGGTGCTCCGCTTGAAAGGCCGCGATAAAAGCCGCATGTTCATCCAACATGAAATGGGTACCCTCACATGTCATCATCTGTCTCCAGTCTTGATTATGGGTTTGTGAGAACGCCGGGGCAAGTCGCCCGCCGCGGCCGGTTCTCAAATCCGTTCGGCGCGCCTGGGCAAAGACAATGTCGTCCACCCATGAGCATGGCCTGAAACAACAATCCCATTTGTATGTCCGAAAACGGCCAGCCTAACGGCCGACCACGGCTACAATGGTGTCATGGTCGCCAATGACGAGATTTACTATCGAGCTCTCGGCGCACGAGACAGCCGCTTTGACGGCGTGTTTTTCGTGGGAGTGAAGACGACGGGAATTTACTGCCGGCCCGTATGCACGGCAAAAACCCCTGGCCGCAAAAGCTGCAGGTTCTTCGCGAGCGCGGCGCTGGCCGAACAATCCGGCTTTCGGCCATGTTTGCGTTGCCGACCGGAGCTCGCGCCCGGGCTTGCGCCGGTCGATCATTCCCGCACCGTTGCCCGCATCGCCGCCGCGCGGATTGAAGCCGGCTCGCTCAACAACGGTGGCAGCCTGGACGGCCTGGCCGCGAGTTTAGGGCTCAGCGCGCGTCAGCTCCGCCGTTCGGTCCGAAAGGAACTTGGCGTATCCCCCGTCCAACTAGCGCAAACGAATCGTTTGCTGCTCGCCAAACGCCTGATCGCCGACACCCAACTTTCCATGACGCAGGTCGCGCTGGCAGCCGGGTTCGAAAGTGTTCGGCGATTCAACGCGCTCTTTCGCAATCACTATCGCCTGACGCCAAGTGCCCTTCGGCGTACTTCGCCGGCGACCGTCGCCGCGGATTGTTTTCGAGTCTTGCTTGCCTATCGCGCGCCATTCCATTGGGAGGCGATGCTGCGGTTCCTCGCGGCCCGAGCCATTCCCGGAGTCGAATGCGTTGCCGGGGCCGCGTATCATCGCACCGTTGGTATCGGCGAACATCTCGGCTGGCTGAGTGTTTCACCTGTCGCCGATCGCCAACTGCTGGCTGTGGAAATCACAACGGCGCTCGCCCCTGTATTGCCCGCGATTCTGATCCGTCTGCGAAACCTGTTCGACCTGGATGCTCGTCCCGAGACAATCGCCGCGCATCTGGCGCTCGACCCGCTTCTCGCGGCGTGCCTCAAGCGCCGACCGGGGTTGCGCGTGCCGGGTGCTTTCGACTCGTTTGAGCTTGGCATGCGGGCGATCTTGGGACAGCAAGTGTCGGTTCGCGGCGCGTCAACGCTCGCCGGCCGTTTGGCGCAGCGATTTGGCGAACCGATCAAGACGCCACTCGCTTGCTTAAACCGTATCGCGCCAACTGCCGAAGTGCTTTCCGATCTTCGCAGCACCACGCTGAGCGGCGTCGGCTTACCCATGGCTCGCGCCCGGAGCCTAGGAAACCTGGCGCGGGCCGTTGCTCGCCGACAAATCGATCTCGAACCCGGAGTCGACCCGAACGGGATCATCACCCGACTTGTGGAGCTTCCTGGCGTCGGGCCGTGGACGGCCCAGTACATCGCCATTCGTGCGTTGCGCTGGCCCGACGCATTCCCGACCGGCGACCTGGGTTTACTCAAAGTCTCACGAATGCAATCCGCCAAAGCACTGGAAAAATCGGCAGAGCGATGGCGGCCGTGGCGCGCGTATGCGGCCATGCACTTATGGGAAAGCCTCCAGACATTTACCGACTGAACGTCGAGCACGCTAGGAGTAATGACGATGACCACGCCTACTTTGTACACTTTCATCGACAGCCCTTTGGGCCGGTTGTTCGTCCAAGGCGATGGGCAATTCGTGACGGGTCTGTACCTGCCGGGTCAGAAGAGTTGGCGGGGCGCCGACACCGCGGGGCGGCAGTCCGACGCGGCATTTGTCGCGGCAAGAAAGCAACTTGCCGGATACTTTGCGGGAAAGCGTCGGCAGTTCGATGTGCCGGTCAGGCTCGCGGGCACGCCATTTCAACTTCGTGTCTGGCAGGAGCTGGTGCGAATCCCCTTCGGCACCACGATCACTTATGCCGAACTCGCCCGCCGTATCGGCCATCCAACCGCTTCGCGCGCGGTGGGTCGCGCCAACGGCTGCAACCCCATTTCGATCATCGTGCCCTGCCATCGCGTGATCGGCGCCAACGGGAACCTCACGGGGTATGCCGGCGGCGTGGATAAAAAACAATGGTTACTTGCCTGGGAGCATCGCTGCGTAACAACGGCAGAACCAGCCAAGCCTACCGGCGGTCGTGGCTCTTTCGCAACTCCGCAGCCAGCGCTTTGATTTCCGTCAAATCTTGCTGCATGGCGCTCCAGCCGTTCCAGAGGGAGTAGTCGGGGTTCGCGTGAAACGTGCCCTGAAACGTTCGCATGCGGTGCTCGCTGTACATCACGAAGAGCTTTTGTTCGATCACGGTCGGCGCGTCGTGGAACGTCAGCAGATCCGGAAACGCGTAGGTGTAATTCTTCGGCTTGGCGAGCAAGCCATCTTTGTAAAGGTCGGCAATCACCCGGATGGCCTCGGCCATCAGGTGATCGGCGTCTTTGATCATCTGGTCACCCTTGTCTAGCTCGGCCTTGGCGAAATTGGCCGAGTGGCATTGATGGCAGATGTTGGTCATCGCGTCGCGCTCGCGCTGCCAGTCTTTCTGGTTTAACCGGGCGACATCGGCCGCCTTGACCGTTTTTAGCCTTTCGGTCGGCTTGCCGTCGGGATCGAGCACTCCCAAAGCCTGCAGAATCGTCACTCGGTCGGCCTTCCACTGCTCGTCGTCGGGCAGAGGCAGCCGCACCGCCAAAAAGCCCCAGGCCGTATGCACCTCGTGATCGCCGCCGGGCATGTGACACGTTTGGCAAGTCGGCGCGCCGGCTTGTTCCGGCAAAGCGTGTACTTGTTTCAACAGATGCCGCACTCCGTGCTTCGACGACGAATACATTTCCCACTGCGGATGATCGAAACCCATGTGGCAGGTCTGGCAAGCCTGGGGCTGCCGGGCTTCTTCGGCTGAAAAGGTATGCCGCGTATGACAAGCATCGCACGAAGCCACGCCAAAGCCCGAACCGGCGGCCTTGAGCTCCTTGATTTCGTCCTCGGTCTTCAGGCCGATCTTATGGCAGCCGCCGCACCCCTTCATGCCCTCGGTCAGCACCATCGGCTGCCAATGAAACGTGGGCATGGCCTTCATGGCTTTCCAGGCCAAGGCATGTTTGCCTTTTTCGAATTGCTCGGCTTCGTCGGCGTGGCATTCGGCGCAGACCTGCGGCGTGGGAATGCGCACCTTGTCGACGTCGTCAGCCGTACGGTGCTCGTTGCCGTGGCAGGTGGCGCAGGTGACGGCATTTTCGCTGTGGGCGCTGGTCTGCCAATCGGTGACGATTTGCGGCGTGATCTTCTTGTGGCACTCGACGCACTCGGGCCGTGTCAGCGGCGCCGCAGCCGGAGCAGCCGCCGCTTGCCGACCCGCCGCCCGAGGCTTTGATGATGGCTGCTGCGCCTGGGCCCGATACCAGGCCGTCGCGATCGAGATAACCAGAAATCCAATCGCGAAAACGGCGAGGCTTCGTCGGCGGATCATGACAGGCTCCGTTGAAGATCAAGGCCCCTGCGATCATGCGCCCCGCGTCTGGTGCGCCCTGGCCACCGCCGCCTCCAAGTCGGCCAGCGGCGACGGTTTTACAAGATATTCAAAGGCCCCGCGGTCGCGCGCATAGGCGATCGCCTGGGCGTCGCTATGCCCGCTAAGCAGAATCACTCGCAGCTCGGGCAGTTGCTCGCGCAAGCGAACCATCAACTGCACACCGTCCTGGCCGGCCAGCGAGCGATCGATAATCGCTACTTGAAAACCGTGCTGCTGGGCGGCTTCGATCGCCGCTTGCGCGCTGGTAGCGGGCTCGACGGCCATGCCCCGCCGACGGAACCGCCGCACGAGAATTTCCAAGAATTCCTCGTCGTCGTCCACCACCAGCAGCGAACAGGCGAGTTCCATAAAGGCCCTACATTATGCACACTCGGCGAAAAACGGCGACGATGCCCGCCTGTTGACCGCAGCCGTCGGCTCGGCATCGATCCGCCGTGAGACCTCCTCGCGGTGAATCGGCACGCTCGGGGGCGCTTGGCAGCCGAGTTTGACGACGTTGCCACGCACCTCGAGCACGGTAAGCACGATGTTCGGCCCAATCACAAGCCGCTCGCCCAACTTCCGACTCAGCACTAACATTATAAACTCCTTTGCAATAGGGGTCGATTGGATATCGTGGCCCCGGCACTC
>DASVHB010000350.1:0-13533 GCA_036379195.1 Pirellulales bacterium | reverse complement strand
AAGAAGGAGTGCCCCACGGAAAGATGGTTGGGCCTCACACACTGCCGTGCGATGTTTATCCGGGCACCACGCATACCTATTGGGTCTATGTGCCCGCGCAGTACGACGCCGCGCAGCCGGCCAGCCTGATGGTTTTCAACGACGGCCAGGCGTTTAAGAACGAACAGGGCGGTGTGCGCGCGCAGCACGTCATCGACAACCTGGTCCATCGCCGCGAGATTCCGGTGATGATCGCGGTGTTCATCAATCCGGGTAGAACGCCCGAGCAGCCCGAGCCGTCGCCGCAGGACTGGGGCGACCGTTCGACCAACCGCCCGACCGAGTACAACACGCCGGACGACAAATACGCCAGGATCATTTGCGACGAGCTGTTGCCGGTGCTGTGCCAAGAGTACAACATTTCGTCCGACCCCGAGCAACGGGGCATCTGCGGGGCCAGCTCGGGAGCGATTGCGGCGTTCACCGTCGCCTGGGAGCGGCCCGAACAGTTCCGCAAGGTCATCAGCAGGGTGGGCAGCTTTGTCAACCTGCGCGGCGGCGACGTTTATCCAGAGCGCGTGTTGGCCAGCGACAAGAAGCCGCTGCGCCTCTTTTTTCAAGACGGTCGCAACGACAACCGCGGCATGCGCCGGGGCGGCGACTACGATCCGCGCCGCGACTGGTTTTTGCAGAATGTCCGCCTGGTCGATGCCCTCACCAAAAAAGGCTACGACGTGAACTACGCCTGGGGCATCGGCCTGCACGGGCAAAAACAAGGCGGCGCCATCTTTCCCGACATGATGCGCTGGACCTGGCGCGACCATCCGGTCTCGACCGACGTCAACGACAAAGTGGAGCGGGCCTTCAATCGCCCGGCCGCGAGCGGTGAGTAACGTCGGAAGCGACGGTCGCCAGCCGCGCCGCTTGCAGGCGTCGGGCGGGCCCCGGCGGACAACTGTCGGCCAAACCCGCCGCTTAATCCCTTTCTTTAACCCCGCGACTTAATCTTACTCCCCCGACCGTCATGATTTGCAGACAGGCCGAAGCAAGCTCATCGCTCGATATTAGGTCCGCGATCGTCGCCCTGATCGTCGCGTGATCAAGCCTCTCGACGAGAATCATGTCGCTAGCCCAGAGGTATAATCCCCCCGCGCATTCGCCGGTCGTTCGATTCTTTTCAAACAGCGACTCAAGATTCCGAAGCGTAAAGAACGTCGCGGTGTATCGGCGTCCGTCGGATAGAGTGATCTGGACATCCAAGTTGTCATCGAGTTCGTCCCACGATGTGCAAGCCAGAATGCAATAGGTAAATTGATCGTTCATCGCTGTCTTGGTTCATTTGAAAGGATGGATGCCTTTGTCTTCCCATGCCGACAAGTCGAGCTAGAATGAATTACTGGGTTGTCATGGTATGAATCCTGACTGGAGGCGCGGATGAAGAAATCGCTTGGCCGCTATGTTATCGTCGATGCGGAGATTTGCCACGGGCAGCCGACGTTCGACGGGACGCGGATCTTTGTGAGCGATGTTCTCGCTGACGTCGCTCGCGGCATGGACTGGGACGCGATCATCAAGCGCTGGCATGGCGCCATAACCAAAGACGCAATTGCCGAAGCGGTGGAGTTGGCGGGAGAGGCGCTTGCTAGCCGGTCGGACGCGTTGGTTCGCGAGCCGGCCGTTCAATGAACGTCCTCGACGAGAACATTACAGCGGATCAGCGAGAGCTGCTTCGCCAATGGAAGATTCGCACGCTTCAGATCGGACAGGATGTCGGTCGGCAGGGCATGAAAGATGAACACGAGATCATCCCTCTACTCTTGCAGGTTTCTCGCCCTTGCTTTTTTACCCGCGATTTGGGCTTCTTCCAGGATCGATTCTGTCACAGCGACTACTGTATTGCCTGCCTTGCGGTTCGCGCAGACGATGCCGCGACTTTCATTCGGCGCGCCTTGCGACATCAAGCATTCAACACACACGTGAAGCGGATGGGCAAGGTCGTCGTATTTCAGCCTACAGGCATCCGCGTCTTCAAGAGGCACGGTGCGGCTGAAATGAGACTGGAGTGGTGATTCCCGCATCGTACGCTCCCAGCTTTCACGAGTCTGTCGCGCGCGACAACTTCCTGGTATTCTGAGGGCAAGCCAAGCGTGGAGACCCTCCGCCGGCTTTTCGACAATTCTGGCGACCACAATTCCCATGATTGATCGCCGTAGCTTTTTGACGGGCGCCGCCTGCTTACTCGCCACGCGCGCCTACGCGGCTGCGCCGGCTAAACGCAAAAAGCTGGCGATCGTCACCACCGAGTGGCGCTATCACTCGCATGCCTGGCACATGGGCGAGCGGTTTCTGGTCGGCTATCCGATCGGCGGCCAATGGCATCGGCCTGAACTGGAAGTCGTTTCGGCGTACGTCGACCAATTCCCCGAAAACGACCTGAGCCGGCAGCGAGCCAAAGAATTCGGCTTTACGATCTATCCCACGATCGCCGAGGCGCTGCGGTGCGGCGGGCGGCAACTGGCGGTCGATGCCGTGCTCGTCATCGGCGAACATGGCGATTACCCGGTGAACGAGATCGGTCAGCACCTCTATCCACGCTACGAATTCTTTAAGCAAGTGGTCGAGGTGTTTCGCGCCGCGGGCCGAACCTTGCCCACCTTCAACGACAAGCACCTGTCATGGAAGTGGGAGTGGGCCAAGGAAATGTTCGACACGACGAAGTCGATGGGCATTCCGTTTCTCGCCGGTTCGTCGTTGCCGGTCACGTGGCGGATGCCGTCGATCGATCTTCCCTATGGCGCCGAAGTGAGCGAAGTGATGTGCCTGGCCCACGGCGGGCTCGACAGCTACGACTTTCACGCCTTGGAGACCATTCAGTGCATGGCCGAGCGGCGCCGCGGGGGCGAATCGGGCGTCGTCGCCATGCAAGCCCTCCGCGGCGAGGCTGTTTGGCAAGCGCTCGCGGCCGGCTCCTGGCAGGCCGGCGGTTGGGATCTCGCGCTCTTCGAGGCTTGTCTGTGCCGCAGCCAGACGCTTGCCCAGCCGCCCACCTTCAGCGACCGGCGCCCAACGGTCGAGCAGATGCGCGAGTGGGTGAAAGATCCGGCGGTCTATCGCTTCGAGTACGCCGACGGTCTCCAGGCCACGATGCTGTTAATGAACGGTCTGACCGAAGATTTCACGTTCGCGGCGCGGCTGGGGGGCCAGGCCGAGCCGCTTTCGACGCTCTTTTATCTGCCGCCCAATCCCAACGTCGTTTATTCCGCCGCTCTGATGTCGAAGGCCGAAGAGCTTTTCCTGACCGGTCGACCGGCGTACCCCTTGGAGCGGACCTTGCTAACGACCGGGCTGGTGGCCGCCGGCATGCAGTCGTTGGCCGCCGGGCAAAAGCGGCTCGACACCCCGCACCTGCGCATTCGCTATCAAGCGCCCCGCGAATCGCTCTTTTTCAACGCCTGAAGTTGGTCACTCTCGTTGCAGCTTCCCAAAAAATCTGGCTTGGTCGGTTTCACGCGTTTTGTCTGGGGTGGAACCCCTGGCCTCCGACTTTTGACTCCTGGCCTCTGCTACCCGTCCCCAGAATTATGGCTGCGGCCGCGTCTGAGACTCCGCGAAGCGTCGCCTCGCAAAACAAGGCGCACCCGCGACTTACGGTTCGTGCAGCCATGTTTCCATGTTTTCTTTTTGTCAGGGGAAATTGATTCTATGTCAGCGCTGAACGACGAGTCGAGTACGCGATCGCACGTCAAACCGACGAGAGGCGCTCGATGTCGCGGCTGATTTCTTCGATCAGCCGTTCCAGGCAGCCGGGCGCCAGCAGGGCAATCGTTTCCTGATAAATGCCGGCGCCATAGATGTCTTTCGGCGGCAGATAGGTGTGCAACGAACCGTTGACCAGCGTGGCCACGAAGATTGGAATTTGCGGGAACCGACGCCGCAGCTCGACCTGAAGCAGTTGATAATGCTCAGCTTCGACAGCCACCCAGATGCCATCGCCAATCTGCCACAGTTGGAGCGGAAAGGGATAGCTGGGGCCTGCCCGCAACGAGCGGAATCGCACAAGCTGGCGAGTGAGCACTTCGACCCGTGCGCGGCAGTCGCGGGCCAGAGGTTCGTCGCCCGAAGCAATCGCGGCGGCTGCGTCGGCCTGGTGCTGTCGCCGTTCTTGGCTGAGTTGTTCGGCGGTGGGCAGGCCGGCACGGTAAGGCAGATCGACCTGCCGCGAATGGAAATGCCAGCGAGCTTTTTCACGCAAGTCAGCGTCATCGAGCGGAATATCGTGCCAAGAGCCAAGCACCGCGCCCGAAATCACCGGACCTTGATATTGATACCGCGTGGCGGGCGGTGGCAGCGCTTCGAGCGCCGCCAGCGCGGCGTAGCCAAGCTGCCGGCCGTTCGATTCGGCCACGGCGAGATCGCCGGTGTAACCGCGACGCGGCCCCAGATCGCCCGACGCTCCTTGCACGAACACGCAGGGCGTGCCGGTGGCCGCCTCGATGACTTCGCGCATGGCGCCGACATAATCGGGGCTGATGAGCGTGTTTTGCCAGGCGAGCGTGGTGGGATGGCAGGCGTAGTTGACCACGGTGCCGCGCAGGCGGCCCTGCGGATCGGTGATGCGAGCGACCAGCAAAGTATCGTCGGCCGTGCCCGAGGGATTGAGTCCACATACCCATTGCTGGTTGGCCGAATCAAAGAAATCTCGCTGCGCGGCCAGATTGCAACGCCCGCGGCCGTAAGTGATGAACGCTGGCGCGAGCTCGGCGATCGATTGCGTGGCGAGCGTCGCCAGGCGGCTTGCAAGCTCGTCAAGATAGGGGCCGATGAGTTCGCCGCCGGGCAATTCGGCCCGTTCGCGGCCCATCAGCCCGGCGGAGTGCGTATGCGAAAACATCACCAACACGCGCTCGCGCGGTATACCGATGGAGGCCGAGACGTGATCGAGCAGGGCTGCCATCTCTTGCGACCAGAGCAGGCAGTGGTCGATTGCCAACAGCACCAGGCCAGGGTCGGCTTCGGCGCGCGGCGCGGCCGCCGCGGGCCGCAGCGCCAGCGCTGTGGCCATCAGCGGGCGGTGAATGCCCGTCGAGCGATCGTGTGTCGCCGCGCCCCACATGCGATGGTAGATGCCCACCGGGGGAGTAATGTCGCCGCGTGCCAGACCGGCCTGGCACAGGCCCTGAGGGGTATCTACGTACACGGCTAACGTCCTTCTACGATCAAGCAAGACCGCCTGCCCGGCCATCCTACGGCATGCTTTGCGGAATAAAAAGGAGAACGGCCATGGAGTGCGCCCTACAGACGATCGGTGGCCGGGGCAGAGGCTCGCCGATGCCCCGGTGTAAAGCGACCGGGGCATCGCTTAGGCTCTGCCCCAGCCACCGCCGCCGTTTGTGTCAAACGGACTAGCGAGCCAACAGCGGCCCATGAGGCACAGGCAGCTTCAACTCGCCCCCTTCGAGACTGACCGCCATCCGCGGTTTCGTCGAACGCAGCCTGGCGATGGCCGCCGCAGTCGCGCCGGTTTGGCCCAGGCCGAGCCACTGCAGGCTCTTGAGGCGGGCAAGTCGCGGCAGTCCGACGTCGCTGACGCGAGTTTGCGTCAGATCGAGCGAGCGAAGCCGCCGCAGATTAGCCAGGTCGGCCAGTTGCGAGTCGCCGATGGCGGTTTGGCTCAAATCGAGGTCTTCCAGTTGCGAGAGTTGGCTAATTGCCTCAAGCCCCGCATCGCTAATGTCGGTTCCATGCAGATCGAGGTAACTGAGCAGCGCCAGCGGCGTGAGAAACTCCAAGCCCGCGTCGGTGACGTGAGTGTCGCGGAGCACGAGCACCTCGATCATCGGCAATGCTTCGAGATAGGCCATTTCGCGGTCGCCGGCCTCGGTGCCCCCCAGATCGACGGTAGACACCTCGGCCCAGAGGTTAAAGAACAGGCCGGCGTCGTCGATCGCCGCGACTTCGGCTCCCGCCGGTTCGTGCCCGCGATAGGTGACCTGGCCTCCCCGCTCGCGCAGCGCCCGCACTGCGCGGTGCTGTGCGGTGGCCGAGCGAATGAGCAGGCCCAGAGGCCCGCCCACGGTGGCAATCAATAAGACGACGCTCCAAGCAACCACCCGAATCCAGCGGCGGCGCGTGGAGACCGATGAGTGCGCAGGTTGTATCGAACGCGGCCTCATGCTCGTGCTCGTTTCAGTAATCGACGCTCGCCCCACTGACGCTGGCCCGTCAACGTATCGCCCGCGACCGCTTTGCTCAATTGCAATTCACCGCTGGCGTGTCGAACGTCTGCATGATTGTAGCGAACCAGTCAAATACTGTCTGCCGCCGGGGTTGCCACTAGCATCTGGCGGGGCGCGTTTCATAATAGAGCCATGAAAATTGCTTCCACCGCCTCCGCACTGTTGCTGGCAGTGACCGTTGCTCGCTCAATGGCCGCGGCCGATGAAACCGCTCCCCGGCCCAACTTGGTCGTCATCTTTTGCGACGACCTGGGTTATGGCGACTTGAGCTGTTACGGGCATCCCACGATTCACACCCCCCGGCTCGACCAGATGGCGGCTGAAGGGATGCGGTTCACCCAGTTTTACTCCGCCGCACCCGTATGCACGCCGAGCCGAGCGGGGCTGCTGACGGGTCGGCTGCCAATCCGCAGCGGCCTGTGCGGGCGGCGACGTGTGCTGTTTCCCGATTCGACCGGCGGGCTGCCCGACGACGAAGTGACGCTGGCCGAGCTGCTATCGTCGGCGGGCTATGCGACGGCCTGCATCGGCAAATGGCACCTCGGACATTTGCCGCAATATCTGCCGACGCGGCATGGGTTCGACTATTACTTTGGCATTCCGTATTCGAACGACATGCACGCTCGCCCGGCCAAAGACAACCGTCCAGCCTGGCCGCCGGTGCCACTGATGCGAAACGAAGACGTTATCGAAAGCGACCCCGATCAGGGCCGGCTCACCGCGCGATATACCGACGAGGCAATCGAGTTTATCCGCCGCACGGTGGGCGGCGAACAATCGAAGCCGTTTTTCGTCTACTTGCCACACACCATGCCGCACGTGCCGCTGCACGCCAGCAGCGACGAAGCGGGGCGAAGTCTTCGTGGCTTGTTTGGCGATGTGGTCGAGGCGATTGATGTCAACACCGGGCGCATTCTCGACACGCTGCGAGAATTGGGCGTGGCCGGCAACACGCTCGTCTTCTTTTCCAGCGACAATGGGCCGTGGCTTTCGCAGAAGCTCAACGGCGGCTCGGCCGGCTGCCTGCGCGACGGCAAGGGCAGCACGTGGGAAGGCGGCATGCGAGAACCGGGCATTGCCTGGTGGCCGGGCCATGTGCCCGCGGCAACGGTCAGCCACGCCATGTCGAGCACGCTCGACTTGCTGCCCACGTTTTGCCACCTGGCCGGCACATCGCCACCAAGCGATCGGCCGCTCGACGGACACGATCTCTCGAAGGTGCTGCTGGACGGTGATCGCACCGGGCCGCGCGAGACGATGTTTTATTACCGCGGCGCCGAGTTGTTTGCCGTGCGGCGCGGCCCGTGGAAGATGCACCTTCGAACGCAGTCGGGCTATGGTCAGCCGCGACCTGAGACGCACGATCCACCGCTGCTGTTTCACCTCGACCGCGACCCCGGCGAGTCGTTCGACGCGGCCAAAAACCAGCCGCAGGTCGTGGCCGAGCTGCAAGCGTTGATGCGCGAACACCTGGCGGCGGTAACGCCTGGCAAAAATCAGTTGGACTGAAACGGGAACGCAGTGAGTCCCCGCGGGCATCAAGTTGAGGTGATTTCGCCGCAAAGCGTCTGTAGGGAACGCCCTCCGTGGCGTTCCGTGAAGGTCGGCGCAGGGCCGAATCGTCGTTCGCGGAACACCACGGAGGGCGTTCCCTACAGAGCAAACAGAAAGCGTACCCGCTTATCTGGGTGCGCAAGGAGCCGGGCGCAGCGAAGTCAAAACCGATACCGATCCGAGTCCATCACCAGCAAGATCAATGAGCGGTTCTTCCTCGTCGCGTTTCTCCGTCTCCGAAATCCTCGATAACGGCCAGCAGGCGTTGTTCGACGTGCGGACCAGCGCCGCGGGGCCGAGCGGGTCGCTGCCGCTGTCGGCCGAAATGCTGCGCGAGTGGCCCAGCGGCGATCTGTTCGGCCTGACGCAAAACGCCGGCATGGGGTGGCCGCCGGGCGAAATGCTCGGACCCCAGTTTGTGCTGCTGAGTACGCAAGGCGGCATTCGCGCCGAAGACGGCTCACCCATCGCGCTGGGTTATCACACCGGACATTGGGAAGTCGGCCTCTTGGTGCAGGCCGCCGCCCGCGTGCTCAAAGAAGCCGGCGGAGTGCCGTTCGCCGCCTTTTGCTCCGACCCGTGCGATGGCCGCACGCAGGGCACCACCGGCATGTTCGACAGCCTGCCGTATCGCAACGACGCCGCGACGGTGTTTCGCCGGCTCATTCGCTCGCTACCCACGCGGCGCGGCGTGCTGGGCGTGGCCACCTGCGACAAGGGACTGCCGGCGATGATGATGGCGCTGGCCGGTTCCGCACAATTGCCATGCGTGCTCGTGCCCGGCGGCGTGACGCTGCCGCCCGCGGCCGGCGAAGACGCCGGCAAAATTCAATCGCTGGGCGCCCGCTTCGCGCACGGCGAAATCAGCTTGGAAGAAGCCGCCGAGCTAAGCTGCCGAGCGTGCGCCTCGCCCGGCGGCGGCTGCCAATTTCTGGGCACCGCCGCCACCTCGCAAGTGGTGGCCGAGGCGCTGGGCATGACGGTTCCTCATGCCGCTTTGGCCCCCTCGGGCCAGCCCATTTGGCTCGATATCGCCCGACGTAGCGCCAAGGCCCTGTGGTCGCTTGCCGAGCGGGGCACGCGGCTGGCCGACGTGCTGACCGACGCTTCCGTTCGCAACGCGATGGTCGTGCACGCGGCCTTCGGCGGATCGACCAATCTGCTGCTCCACATACCTGCGATCGCGTTTTCGGCCGGCTTGCGACGGCCCGCGGTGGAAGATTGGGCCGAGATCAATCGACAAACGCCGCGACTGGTCGACGTGCTGCCCAACGGGCCGACCGGGCATCCCACCGTCCGCGTGTTTCTGGCCGGCGGCGTGCCCGAAGTCATGCTGCACCTGCGCGAGCTGGGCCTGCTCGATCTCACCGCGAAGACGGTTTCGGGCCAGACGCTGGAGCAGATTCTCCAGTGGTGGCAAACCTCTGAGCGGCGCAAGGAGCTGCGCGAAGTGCTGCGGCGGCGCGACGGCGTCGACCCCGACGAGGTGATCATGACGCCCGAGCGCGCCGGCCAGCGCGGGCTGACCAGCACCGTGTGTTTTCCTCGCGGCAACCTGGCGCCCGAAGGCGCGGTGATCAAAAGCACGGCCATCGACGCGCGGGTGGTGGATGCCGATGGTGTGTACCGCAAGACCGGGCAGGCCCGCGTCTTTGTGCGCGAGAAAGACGCCATCGCGGCCATCAAGGGGCAATCGGGCCGACCCATTCAGGCGGGCGATGTGATTGTGCTGTGCTGCCGTGGCCCAATGGGCACCGGCATGGAAGAGATCTATCAGATCACGTCGGCGCTCAAGCACCTTTCGTTTGGCCGCGAAGTGGCGGTGGTCACCGACGCGCGGTTTTCGGGCGTGAGCACCGGGGCCTGCATCGGTCACGTCGGCCCCGAAGCCCTGGCCGGCGGGCCGATCGGCAAGGTGCGCGACGGCGATCTGGTGCGGATCATCGTCGACCGCAAGGGGCTGGTCGGCAGCGTCGATCTGGTGGGCGACGGCCAGCGCCAATTCAGCGCCGAAGAAGGCGCGGCCGTGTTGGCGGCCCGTCCGCCGCGCGACGATCTTTCGCCCGATCCGTCGCTGCCGGCCGACACGCGGCTGTGGGCGGCGCTGCAAGCCGCCAGCGGCGGCACCTGGGGCGGCTGCGTGTACGATGTCGAGCGGATTGTCGAACGGCTAACTAAGGTAGGGAAGGCCGAGTGAAACAGGTCCCCACAAGCATGAAGTTCCGTAAGTAACCGGCTTGTTTGCTCTGTAGGGAACGCCCTCTGTGGCGTTCCGTGAATTGCGATTCGGCCCTGCGCCGCCCCTCGCGGAACGCCACGGAGGGCGTTCCCTACAGACGCTTTGCGGCGAAATCACCTAAGCTTGATGCGTATGGGGACTCGCTGCGCTCGGCCCACCCTACGGCCTCGTTCGGAAATCACTAATCACTAATCACTAATCACTAATCACTAATCACTAATCACTAATCACTAATCACTTATCACCAGCCACCAGCCACCAGCCACTAACTCTGGATATAGCTCTTCAAGTAGTGATTTTCCATCGCCACTTCGTCGTGATGGGCTTTCACCACGTCGCCGATGGAAATGATGCCTACCAGTTGATCGCCTTCCAGAATGGGCAAGTGCCGGCAGCGGCGCTCGGTCATCAGGCCCATGGTGTCTTCAATCGAGTCGGCCGGGCTGCCGGTGATGACATCGCGGGTCATGGCGTCGGCCACCTTCAGCTCGGTCAGCGACCCGCGCCGCGTGGCGCACGCCCGCAGAATGTCGCGTTCGGTGATGATGCCCACGATGGTTCCGTGGCCGCCGCCGGGCTGGCAGACCACCAGCGAGCCGCAATTGCGCTCGACGAGGCGTTGCACGACGTCGTCGAGCGAGGCATCGGGATGGATGGTATGGACCGCCGAGCCTTTGACGCGCAAGATCGCTTGCAGATTCATGGCTGTTTCCTTGTTTCAGCTTGGGTTGGTTCTGGGACCGCGGAATGAAGAAACGATGCCGCTCACCAACTTCTCTGCCTGAACCCGATCGCAAGTCTTTAGTGTAAGGTTTGCTCCGTGCGTCGTCAAAAAAAATTCTTCGGATCCGCGTGCCCCGCAGCTAGCTGGGTTAAACCGCCTCGGGGCCGCGGATGATGTCGCTGACCCGAATGACCTTTTCGGCGGGCACAACCAGAATCTTGCCGTCGCCGATGTTTCCCTCGGGACCGGTGCGGGCCACGTTCTGGATGCACTCGACCGTGCGCTCGACGAAGTCGTCGTTGACCATGATCTCCAGCTCGATCTTCCGCAGCAGGTTGGTCTTGTATTCGTGACCGCGGTACATTTCGGTGCGGCCGCGCTGGCGGCCATAACCTTGGGCGTCGCAGACGGTCATCCGCGTCACGCCGATCTTGACCAGCGCCTCGCGCAGCGGCTCGAGCTTGGTAGGCTGGATAATGGCAAGGATGAGCTTCATCCGAACAACTCAGCGGTTCGTACGGGGCGTCTGGGTCGAGATGCTCCGCATGTCGTAGAAAATAAAGCCAACGGTCGAGCGGCGTTGTCAGTTGCTCGTCGGGTTGATTGAATCTCGGCAAATCAAGAATATGCACCGCCACCAGATCCGTAAAGAGGCCGCTTGAAGTACAGCGAGGCAGCGCGGCCAACGTCCCTCGCCCAGGTTTCGGGCTTCGAATGGCTGATGAGATAATCCGCCTTAGCGTGCGCCGGCGGTTGGCGGTCGCGGCGGCAAACCCTAAAATAACCATACGAACCGCGCCCTCACCCTTCCACGGAGGTCTATCATGGCGACCGTCACCAAGCCCGAAAAGAGAACCAAGCCCACCGTCAAACACACCGAATGCTTCATCGGCGGGCGGTGGACGCCGGCGGCCAGCGGCAAAACCTTCGACACCGTCAATCCGGCCACCGAAGAAGTCATCGCCCAGGTGGCCGAAGGAGACGCCGAAGATGTCGATGCCGCGGTGGCCGCCGCCCGCGACGCCTTGGAAAACGGCCCTTGGGGCCGCATGGACGCCCGCGACCGCGGACGTCTGCTTTATAAGCTGGCCGACCTGATGGAAGAAGAACTCGGCGACCTGGCCGCGCTCGAAACGCTCGACAACGGCAAGCCCATCCGCGACGCCAAGGCCGCCGACCTGCCGCTGGCCATCGACTGCCTGCGATATTACGCCGGCTTCGCCGACAAGATTCACGGGCAGACCATTCCCGTCCGCGGCAACTATTTTACCTACACGCGCCGCGAGCCGGTGGGCGTGGCCGGGCAAATCATCCCCTGGAATTTTCCAATCCTCATGGTGTGCTGGAAGTGGGGACCAGCCCTGGCCGCCGGCTGCACGGTGGTGATGAAGCCGGCCGAGCAGACGCCGCTGACCTGCTTGCGTTTGGCCCGGCTGGCGCAGAAGGCGGGCATTCCCGATGGCGTGATCAACGTGGTGACTGGCTATGGGCCGACCGCGGGCGCGGCCATCGTCAAGCATCCCGGCGTGAACAAGATCGCCTTTACCGGCGAGCATCGCACGGCCCAGGTCATCATGCGCGACGCCGCCGAGACGCTGAAGCGGCTGACGTTCGAGTTGGGCGGCAAAAGCCCCAACATCGTCTTTGCCGACGCCGATCTCGACGCCGCCGCCGTCGGCTCGCACTTTGCGCTGTATTTCAACCAGGGCCAATGCTGCTGCGCCGGCAGCCGGCTGTTTGTCGAGGACAAAGTTTACGACAAGTTCGTCGACAAACTCGTGAGCATGAACAAAGGCCGCAAGTTGGGCGATCCGTTCGATCCCGCTACCGAGCAGGGGCCGCAGGTCGATCAGGCTCAATTCGACAAGATCATGCACTTTATCGACCTGGGCAAGCAGCAAGGCGCCCAGTGCCTGACCGGCGGCAAACGGTTCGGCGACCGCGGATACTTCATCGAGCCGACGCTGTTTGCCGACGTGCGCGACGAGATGGCCATCGCCCGCGACGAGATTTTTGGGCCGGTGCTTTCGATCTTGCGGTTCAAAGACGTCGACGAGATCGTCGATCGGGCGAACAACACTTTTTACGGACTGGCCGCGGCCGTTTGGACGCGCGACATCTCGAAGGCGCATCACCTGGCGGCCCAGGTGAAGGCCGGCACGGTGTGGATCAACTGCTACGACGTGTTTGACGCGGCGGCGCCGTTTGGCGGCTTCAAGATGTCGGGCATGGGCCGCGAGCTGGGCGAACGCGGCCTCGACGCCTACACCGAAACGAAAACCGTAACGGTGAACTTGGGGCAGTAACGGTTTGTGTTCACCGCTAACGTAACCTGGACGCTCGGCGTCGGTGCGCGCGGCCGCATTTTGTCGGGGGATTACCGTTGCCATAAAAAGGGTTTCCGTTGACAAAAATAGAAATCGTGGGCGTATTCCTCGGGCGGCAAGTCATTGTGGCTTAGGGCGTTACATACACGCCGCCGCGCGGTGCTCCTGAGCGGCCGCAACCATAATCCTGGGGGGTGAGGCCATCGTCCAGTGTTGACATTCAGAGTCGGCAACTGCTCGTAGGGTTACCGTCCCAAGTTGTCCGTGCGGCGTACACTAGGCCTCACGCTCCGTGTGAGGGGGCCGCACGACCGCGATCGGCCGCGCGCCGAAGGACTGCACCGTTTGGGTGCCGCCGGGCCTACATCACGCTCCAACGTGATGACTACGATACACCCTTCAATGGCTCGCAGTCGGCGCCTCAGCGGCACGACAACGGTCCGCCAGGTCATTTTGCATTTTGACTTTCCCGCG
>DASVHB010000349.1:0-5352 GCA_036379195.1 Pirellulales bacterium | reverse complement strand
GTGCCGTCGGCCCAAATCTGCCAGGCGGGCGCGTCCGCGGGTTCCCGCCGCAACACCGAACACGAGACTCCGGCGATCTGCGTCATGACAAACGGCTCGCTGGCCCGAGCAAAGTTGAAGCTGCAAACCTGCGCCAGCAGGCTGGTCGCCTCGGTTCCAGCGAGCAGCAGCGAAACGTCTTGCCGCCAGACAGGCAAGACGCCCGCCGGCGACCGCGCCAGGGCCGTGCGGAGACGCTCGACCAGCGCTGCTGCCGGGCCATCTTCGACAAAAAACTCGGCGCCGCCGGTGCGCACGCAGAGTCCGCCGCGGTCCAGCAGGTGGTGCTCGTAAATCTTTTCCGGCACCGCGATGCCGTTCTCCTCCAACATGCCGGCGGCACCGGGGCCTTTGATCAGCAACCGGGCCCGCTCGCTCACATCGCGTAGACCAAGCCGCGCCGCGCCGGCGCTTTGAGCCGCCGCGGCATTCATGCTCGGCACAACCTTCTGAAGCGGACTGGCCCAAACGGCGTGTTTTGGCGCCGCGGGTTTTGGAACGTCCTCGGCGCCGCCGATCGCTTGCCGCGCGTGTTGTGGATCGTAAAACGGCAGATCGGCCACGGTTGCCGTCACCAGCTTGCCGCTGTCGAGACGAATCTGAAATGCGGTGCCGGGCGTCGCCTGCGATGGGCGGACATATGCCAGGCCAAGAGCACGACCCAACGCGGGGCTGCGGGCGATGCTCGTCACTCGACCGGCGATCTCGCCGCGTTCGATCACCAGATGGCATTCCTGGGGCAACGGCCCCGCGTAGTCGCGCGGCAAGACAAATCCGACGAGCCGCCGTTTGAGCGGCTTGCGAGCGACGATTTCGAGGCTGCGGCCGCCCACGAAGAAGGGCTTGTCGTGCTTCACGGCCCACGCCAGCCCCGCCTCGTCGGGCGTGGTCAGCCCGTCGGTGTCTTGGCCGACGATGACGTGGCCTTTTTCCAATCGCAACACCCGCTGGGCCTCGACGCCAAAGGGCCGCAGGCCGTGCCTCGCGCCGGCCTGCGTCATGCCGTCCCAGACACTGGCGGCGTAACACGAAGCAAGGTGAATCTCGTAGCCCACCTCGCCGACGAAACCCGTTCGCAGCACACGAGCCGACACACCGAGCACGCTGCCTTCGCGCACCGCCAAGTAAGGAAAGCCCGCCTCACTGGTATCGAGATCGCTCAATTCGGCCAGCAGCGACCGCGCATTTGGCCCCGCCACATTCATGGCGGCCATGCTGCCGGTCAGATTGGCCAGCACCACCTGCATTCTCCAGACGATCGCCCAGCGCTGCATTTCGCGGTAGACGCTCATCGCCGCGGTCGTGGTAGTCGTGACATAAAAGCGGTCGTCGGCCAGGCGGGCCACGACGCCGTCGTCGATCACCACGCCCGATTCATCGCACATCAGCGCGTAGCGAGTGCCGCCGGCCTTCATCTTGGCGAAGCGACCGGTGTAGATTCGTTCCAGGAACTCGGCGGCGTCGGGACCGTGGATCTCAAGCTTGCCGAGCGTGCTGACGTCGATCAGGCCGAGACGCGCACGGACGGCTTGTACCTCGGCGTCGATCGCTTGTTCGCGGCTCTCGCCGCGCTGGGCATAATAGGCGGGGCGGCGCCAATCTCCGGCGGGCAGAAAATGCGCGCCGGCCGCGACATGCCGGCTATCGAGCGCGGTTCGCCGATGCGGATGAAAACCACGCCCCGCCAAATGCGATAGCGGCACCGGATGATAAAACGGCCGCGCGGTGGGCGAACCGACCGTGTCCATCGCCTGGCCTCGCAGCCGTGCCAAGACGCGGATGGTGTTGGTATTGGCGATCTTCCCCTGGCTGGGCCCCATGCCGAAGGTCGAATAGCGCTTCAGCAGCTCGACGCCGTCGAAGCCCTCTTGCACGGCGTGCTGAATGTCTTTGAGCTGCACGTCTTCATCCAGGTCGACAAAAGCCTTGCCTCGCGGATGCTCGACCACCGGATACGGATGGCAATGGGCCGTGGTCGATCGCACGGGTTCCGGCGGCGCCTGCGTAGCGCAGCCCAGATACGCCGCCGCGGCCAACCCCGCGCGGCGGCCGTCGGCCAGTCGCCCATTCAGTTCATAGACGCCATTCATGCGGCCGGCCACGAACATGCCCGGCGGCGCCGCGTCGGGCACGAACTGTGCCAGCGATGGCGAGTACTTCATCTTGCCACGGGCCTGGCAAAACAGCGCGTCGGCCGGCGCCCAACCCACGCTCATGGCCACACCGTCGCACTCCACGCGTTGCGCTTGCCGCACATCGGGCTGCCCGTCGGATGCCAGCGGGCAAATGCTCACGGCGTCGACGCCCGAAATATCGCCGCCGCTCATCGCGCGATGAATTGCATAACCCCGCCGCACGGCGATGCCGGCCTTCAAAACCCGCTGTGCCAGCTCGCTCGGTTCGCCCGACGGACGCATGTCGACGATCAGGCGAACGTCGATGCCGACGCGATGGAAATCGATCGCCGCCAGATAGCCTTCGGCGTTGGCCGTCAAAATCACCGGTCGTTCGAACGGCTTGACGGCATAGCAGCGCGTCAGTCGCTGCGCGGCCGAGGCGAGCATGACTCCGGGCAGATCGTTGTCGCCAAAAACCGCCGGCTGCTCAAGCGCCCCCGTGGCGAGCACGACGGCGCGGGCCCGCATTTTCGTCATTCGCCGCTCGTCGACGAGCGCCAGCCAATGATCGGCATAATAGCCCGCGGCCACCGTGCCGCAGCGTAACTGAAGATTGGGCAACGCCGCGGCACGGGCCAGCAAATCGCCCAGCAACTCGGGCGGCTGCGAGAGTTCGGTCTGATAGAGCAGCGCGCCGCCCGGCCGCGGCTGCTCGTCGACGACGATCACGCTCAAGTGCTGTTCGGCCGCCGCGATGGCCGCCGATAGCCCGCTGGCGCCCGAGCCGATCACGAGCACGTCGCACCCGTCGTATCGCTTTGGCGTGCGCTGCCGCGGCGATCGCGGATCGGCGGCGCCCAGCCCCGCCATCGCCCGCATCTGCCGCTCCCAAAAAGCGAACATCCGCCGCGGCTGATGGAACGTTTTGTAGTAAAACCCCACCGGCAAAAACCGGCCAAGCTGGTTGATGTGGCGCGCCTGGTCGTGTTCCAATCCGCCGAAAGTGTTGACGGCCATCAGCTCGGCCCCTTGCCAAAGGGGCGTGACGTCGGCCCGCAGGTTGGTGCGCCGCCCGTCGGTCATCAACACGTTGACGTCGTGGTTGGCCAGGCTGTAAATGCCGCGCGCTCGATGGTATTTAAAGCTGCGGCCCAGCAGACGCACGCCGTTGGCCGCCAGCGCGCTGGAAATGGTATCGCCGTGAACACCGTAATAGGCGCTGCCCTCAAACCGGAACGCAAGGGGGCGGCTGCGATCGATCCATTCGCCGGGCTGAGGCGGCAACCGGCACGGCGAGGCGATGCTCGCTGTGCCGGCGTGCGGCGGTGGTTCGCCCGTTGCGGTCATGGCTCGGCTCCTTCGGCCCCCCGATCATTGCCCCCGTAGAGATAGGTGCGCAAAAAAACGTCGTTGAGGTTATCACGTTCGGCGACGAACCACGTGCCGCTCGGCACGTGATACCACCATTCGCGCCGGACGCCCGGCTCGCCGGCGCGGTTGAATACATAATCGGCCCAGGCGGCGTCGCTGGCCGCTTTCGGATCCGGCATCGTCCGCACCTCTCCTCCGAACGCGAACTCTTGCAAGGGCCGCGGGCCATTGATCGGGCAAGTAAGGATTTTCATACTTACCGATGAAAGTAATCATTCCAGGGCGGATTGCAAATGGCAGACGTGAAAGCAACCTTTAGCGAAGCGCGCTTTTGTCGAGGCGGTAGGCGTGGGCCAATTACTCCCAGCAATGCCGCTGTTCCTGCGCGAAGACCGCTATGTGCAAGCCCCCTTGGAAGAGAGCTACCAGATCGCCTTCGATGAAATGCCCAAACGCTGGCGCGACGTGCTTGCACACCCGTAAGGAACGCCCGCCGCGCGCGCCACCCCGGTGGGGGGCGCCGCCTATCGCCGCACGATATGGGGGTTGACCCATTCGTAGCGGTTGTCGAACACAAAGTTGGTGAAAGTGACGCTGATGCTCACGTCGAGCGCCCGCACGTGGTGCCACCAGCCGACCGGCAGAAACAGCGCCTCGCCCGGCGACAACTCCACGTCGATCACCGTGGCCTGCCTGAACAACGGGCAAGCCGCGTCATCGGGCCGCTCGGGATCGACGTCGCTATACACGCCGATGCTGTTGTAGACAAACGGCCATTGGCTGGCGGGAATGAGCTTCACCCGCTTGCGGCCGACCACCTGGGTCATCAAGATATTCATCACGTCGTGGTGCAGCGGGGTCACCGTGCCCGCCGGGCCGAACCAGAAGAACATCTTGCCCGACGTATCGCGCCCATCAAGATATTCGGGCAATAGCGTGATGTCGTCGAGCAGCCGCGCGGCCCAGGGCTTGTCGAACAAGCGGTTGTTGCCGGCCAGATAATAATCGTTGGTCTCGTCGCCGCTGAACACCAGGTCGACGTAATCGGCGAACCGCATCGTCTTTTTGTGCCGGTTCGATTCGAGCTCATACCGGGGATCAGAATCGCGGTCCGACATGATTTCGACCTGCTGATCGCCGAAATGGCGCTTCAGGTATTCCGGTCGCCAGAAATCGAGCGCTTTCCAATCGCGCAGGGCGTCGGTGAGAATCACGGGCCGGTTGAGGGCGTAATACCGCTCCAGAAACTCGGAGCGCGAAAGATGGCTGCGTCGCTCGACCTGACCGGCGGCGTGCGATTGCGCGGCCAACGAGCGCCACACGGCCACCAGCGATTCGAGCTTGCGCAGCCGCTGGGCCACCCAATCGGCACCCTGATAATAGGGATGTTCCGCCAGAGCGCGCATCTCATCCCGCGCCGCCCGTTCATCGACGCCGTGTGCCGTCAGGGCCGCTATCATCGACGTCTCGGTGGAACGAAGCAGTTTGTTCTCCGCGATCCACCGCCGCCATGAATCGTCCATGGCGGCCGCTGGCGCGTTGGTGCCGTCGTCGCTTCTATGGTTTTGATCGGCGGCAGATGGCATGGCCGACGTGCTCATGGCTGCTCCCTTGCATGGGTATTGGCGGGTCTGACACGGAACGCGGCCCACTGGTCTGCGGGAATATCATACGCTCGCTCGTCTAGCCCTTAAACCAGCGTGCCCGGAGCGGGGCGTGGCGGCGTAGCGGACAAAAATCTTGAAAACCCCCGGCGTTTTGCAGCGTATTTGTGTTAGTCGCAACAAAGCCGCCACAAAAGCACGGAGGTTTTCAAGTGAGCAAC
>DASVHB010000348.1:0-11373 GCA_036379195.1 Pirellulales bacterium | reverse complement strand
TGCGGCTAATCCAAAACTGTACCAGCCCGTTAGTCTGCGGCCCCAGCGCCCGAGGCCGTTTCAGTCGGCCCACGCAATTGGCCGCAGATGAACGCTGATAAACACAGATGAAGGCGCAGCCGATGATACGTTCCGTGAGGGCGTTCAGCTCTTCCTCAGTCATGCGATACTCCCCCACTCGATTCGTTTCATCCGTGTTTATCCGCGTTCATCTGCGGCTGATTCAAAACTGTACCAGGCCATTCGCCTGCGGAACCCAGCGCCCGACGCCGTTTCGGTTGCTCCATGCAATTGGCCACAGATGAACGCAGATTAACGCAGATGAAGGCGCAGCCGATGATGCGTTCCGTGAGGGCGTTCAGCTCTTCCTCAGTCATGCGATACTTCCCCACTCGATTCGTTTCATCCGTGTTCATCCGCGTTCATCTGCGGCTGATCCAAAACTGTACTAGGCCATTCGCCTGCGGCCCCAGCGCCCGAGGCCGTTTCAGTCGGTCCATGCAATTGGCCACCGATGAACGCTGATAAACACAGATGAAGGCGCAGCCGATGATACGTTCCGTGAGGGTGTTCAGCTCTTCCTCAGTCATGCGATACTTCCCCACTCGATTCGTTTCATCCGTGTTTATCCGCGTTCATCTGCGGCTAATCCAAAACTGTACCAGCCCGTTAGTCCGCGGCCCCGGCGCCCGGGGCCGTTTCGGTCGGTCCACGCAATTGACTACCGATGAACGCTGATAAACGCAGAGCAGGTAACTGAGTTTATTTCCCCCATCGATAGCGTTTGATGTCGAGGTGGGGTTTGCCGAAGTTGAGTAGCAAGCAGACAGGCTTGCCGGTCGCCTTCAAGTAATTGAGGCATTGAGCCGTGAAGACGTCGTCGTGTTCTTTGGTGGCTTTCAATTCGACGATGACCGTCCCCGCCACGAGTATGTCGGCATAGTATTCGCCGACAACCACGCCGTCGTAAAATACGTTAATCGGATACTGGGCTTCGACGTTCCAGCCACTTTTGCGCAATTCGTGAACGAGCGCGTTTTGGTAGACTTTTTCCAAGAAACCGCAGCCAAGCGTGTTCGATACCCTGAAGGCGCAGCCGATGATGCGTTCCGTGAGGGCGTTCAGCTCTTCCTCAGTCATGGCATTCTTTCCCACTCGATTCGTTTCATCCGTGTTCATCCGCGTTCATCTGCGGCTAATCCAAAACTGTACCAGGCCATTCGCCTGCGGAACCCGGTGCCCGACGCCGTTTCGGTTGCTCCATGCAATTGGCCGCAGATGAACGCTGATAAACACAGATGAAGGCGCAGCCGATGATGCGTTCCGTGAGGGCGTTCAGCTCTTCCTCAGTCATGCGATACTTCCCCACTCGATTCGTTTTATCCGTGTTCATCCGCGTTCATCTGCGGCTGATCCAAAACTGTACCAGGCCATTCGCCTGCGGAACCCAGCGCCCGACGCCGTTTCGGTTGCTCCATGCAATTGGCCACAGATGAACGCAGATTAACGCAGATAAAGGCGCAGCCGATGATGCGTTCCACGAGGGTGTTCAGCTCTTCCTCAGTCATGGCATTCTTTCCCAATCGATTCGTTTCATCCGTGTTTATCCGCGTTCATCTGCGGCTAATCCAAACGGTGCAGAGCGCTTAGCCCGGGCCCTATCCAGGCTTCCGTCGCGCCAGCCACAACCGCAAGCGGTCGAGATACAAATACACCACCGGCGTGGTGTAAAGCGTCAGAAGCTGGCTGAAGATCAGCCCGCCCACAATGGCAATACCCATGGGCCGGCGCAACTCCGAGCCATTGCCCTGACCCAGCGCCAACGGCAATCCGCCCAACAACGCCGCCATGGTGGTCATGGTGATCGGGCGGAAGCGCAGCAGGCAGGCCTCGAAGATGGCGTCGCGCGGCGATTTGCCCTGCTCGCGCTCGGCCTCCAGGGCGAAGTCGATCATCATGATCGCGTTTTTCTTCACGATGCCGATCAACAGCAAAATGCCGATCAGCGCCATCACGTTCAGCTCGGTGCGGCAGACGAGCAGCGCCAGCAGCGCCCCCACGCCCGCCGACGGCAGCGTGCTGAGAATCGTGAGCGGATGAATGTAACTCTCATACAGCACGCCCAGCACGATATACACCGCCACCAGCGCCGCCAGAATCAACAGCGGCTGATTGCGCAGCGAATCTTGAAATGCCTGGGCCGTGCCCTGGAAGCTCCACTGGATCGACTCGGGAAGTCCCAGCTCATTGGCGGCTTGTTCGATGAGCGGCACGGCCTCGCCCAACGACATGCCCGGCGCCAGGTTGAACGAAATGGTCACCGACGGGAACTGCCCGGAGTGATTCACCGAGATGGCCGTGTTCTCGGCCGCGTGGCGATAGAGCGCGCTGAGCGGCACCTGCGACTGATTCTGCCCGCGAACATAAATGTGCCGCAGGGCGTCGGGGTTTTGCCAGAATTCGGGCGACACGCCCATCACCACGCGGTATTGATTCAGCGGCTTATAGATGACCGACACCGGCCGCTGGCCGAAGGCATCGTAGAGCGTGTCGTCGATGGTTTGCAGCGTGACGCCCAACCGGGCAGCCGCCAGCCGGTCGATCGAAAGCGACGCTTGCAGGCCCTTGTCTTGCTGGTCGCTGTTCACGTCGACCAGCCCCGGCAGCTTGCGGATTTCGGCCAGCAGCTTCGGCCCCCACTGATTCAGGTCTTCCAAACTGTCGCCGCGCAGCGTGAATTGAAACTGGGCGCTGCTCGATCGCCCGCCCACGCGCAAGTCTTGCACCGACTGCAAATAGAGGTTCGCCCCCGGAATGCGCGACGTCTTGGCGCGAATGCGCGCAATGAGCTGATCGGCCCCAATCTGCCGCTCTTCCAGCGGCTTGAGGCTGACAAACATGCGGGCGGCGTTGGCGGCCCCGGCCTGGCCGCCGGTGTAGGCCGTCACGCCGTCGACGCCAGCGTCTTCGCTCACGACCGCCGCAAACCGCCGCAACAGCACGTGCATGGCCTGGAACGACGTGTCTTGATCGGCCACCAGGTTGCCCACCAACCGCCCGGTGTCTTGCTGCGGAAAAAACCCCTTGGGCACGATCACGTACAGATAAACCGTAAAGCCGATCGTCGAGAGCGTGACCAGCATCGTCAGCGCTTGATGCCGCAGCACCCAGCCGAGCGTCGCTTCGTACGCGGCCAAAATCCAATCGAACACGCGCTCGCTGGCCCGGAACAGCCGCCCGTGCCGCTCGTCGTGCTTCGACTTGAGCAATAGCGCGCAGAGCATGGGCGTAGTGGTCAGCGAAACGATCAGCGATACGATGATCGCCACCGACAGCGTCACGGCGAACTCGCGGAACAGCCGGCCCACGATGCCGCGCATCAGCAGAATGGGAATAAACACCGCCACCAGCGACACGCTGATCGAAAGCACCGTGAAGCCGATCTCGGCGGCGCCCCGCAGCGCCGCTTCCAACGGGCGGGCGCCTTGCTCCAGATGCCGCGCGATGTTTTCGATGACCACAATCGCGTCGTCCACCACAAAGCCGGTGGCGATGGCCAGCGCCATCAGCGACAGGTTGTCGAGACTGTAGCCTGCCAGATACATGACGCCAAACGTGCCGATCAGCGAGACCGGCACCGCCACGCTGGGAATGAACGTCGCCCGCGCGTTGCGCAAAAACAAAAACACCACCAGAATGACCAGCCCCACCGACACCATCAGCGCCGCCTGCACGTCGTGAACCGAGGCGCGAATGGTGGCCGTGCGGTCCAGGGCGATCGAAATTTTCATGTTCGCCGGAATCTGGTTGCGCAACTGCGGCAGCAGGCCGGTGATGCGGTCGACGGTCGAGATGATGTTCGCCCCCGGCTGGCGGAAGATGACGATGGTGATCGACGGCTCGCCGTTAAACAGCCCGGCGGCCCGCAGGTCTTCGACCGAGTCGCTCACGTCGGCCACGTCGGCCAGCCGCACCGGCGCGCCGCGGCGATAGGCCACGATCAACGGCCGATATTCCTTGGCGGTGAGCAATTGGTCAGTCGTGCCGATCGACCAGGCTTGGTGCTCGTTGGCCACTTGTCCCTTGGGGCGGTTGGCGTTGGCTGCGCCCAGCGCCGTGCGCACGTCTTCCAGGGCGATGCCCATGTGGTTGAGCAGCGTGGGATTCAGATCGACGCGCACGGCGGGCGCCGCTCCGCCGCCGATGTAAACCTGCCCGACGCCCCGCACCTGCGACAGCTTTTGCTGCAAGATGGTGGCCGCCGCGTCGTACATCTGCGGCTTGGTGTAGGTGTCGCTGGTGAGCGTCAGGATCATGATCGGCGCGTCGGCCGGGTTGATCTTGCGATACGTTGGGTTGTTGGGCAGGTTGGGCGGCAGCCGGCCACGGGCGGCGTTGATGGCCGCCTGAACGTCGCGGGCGGCGGCGTTGATGTTGCGGTCCAGGTCAAACTGCATCACGATGATCGACGTACCCAGGTAGCTGGCCGAAGTCATCTCAGTGACGCCCGCGATGCGGCCAAACTGCCGTTCCAGCGGCGTGGCCACCGCCGAGGCCATCGTCTCGGGACTGGCGCCGGGCAGCATGGCCGTCACCTGGATGGTGGGAAAGTCGATCTGCGGCAGCGGCGACACCGGCAGCAGCACATAGCCCAGCGCTCCCGCCAGCATGATCGCCACGGTCAGCAGCGTGGTGCCCACCGGGCGGTGAATGAACGGGGTCGAAAGGCTCATGACCGCCATTATGCTTGCCGCAGTGACTCAGGGACAACCGGCTCGCCGTGCGGGCGATATCCTAAGCGTGTGTTGTCAGTGTTCGGTTGCCACACTAACCCGACGCGCCAGCGAGGCAAAAGCGGGCCACTTCCTCTCTTGCGCTTTCGGATGTTGCGCGTTCAATGTACCGCCGCCCAGCGATTCCTCGCTAACGCTTCGGGTTGGTGTGGGCGACCAGGTCAATGTCCGGACGGCTCTGTTGTTTGGCCCACGCCTCCCAACTCTCGGCGGTCGTGCCGAGCGACACGCCGGAAACGCACTCCAGCGCATAGACTGCCTCGGCGCGGAGTTCTTCATCGTCGCCGCGCAACAAGGCGATGACGTGCTCTGCGCCGAAGAGGTATCCCCGTTCGCCCCACTCGCGAATGGCCTCGATGCGATCGCGGCGCGGTGTCTCGGGCGCTGAAATTTTGGCGAGCGGTCCTGCGGTCAAATACTCGGCCACCTGCGGCGACGGCGGAAGGTGCTCGCCGCCTCCTTGTTGTTCGACCCACGCCCGCCACTGGGCGAAAAGCTCGTCGATCGGGCAGCCGAAATGATGCTCGAAGGTTTCAGCCGGGTGTTTCTGCAAATCACGATCGTTGAAAAGTTGCTGAAAAGCGGCGCGCCACTCGGGCGTCGCCCCCTGACCGCAAACAAACTCCATGAGCGACCGCGACTGCGTTTGAAACTGACGGAACCAAGCATAGGTTTGTAGGTCGGCAAGTTGGCCTGTGCTGCGCCGTTTGCGTGTCGGCGCGCCGGCGAACCATTCTTCGGCCGGTAAGGTGCGTCCCGACGCGATTCCGGCCAACGCTCGCCGGTTGAGGCTGGCGCGTTCGTGCTCCGATGATTCATACGCGATCATGCCTGCCAGGCCGTCGAGCAGCCAGGCGCACGACACGTGAACTCCAGTCTGTTCGATCAGATGGCGCGCGATGAGCCAGCGGAGTGTGAAACACGGATCGGCTTCTTGCACGCGCGCGTCGCGTTCGCCGACGCACAGTCTGTTGGCGGGCGCCGAAATGTAAATGCCTCGCCGGGCGGCCCGATCTTCAAGCCGGAATCCCAGCTCCCGCAGATAGCGCAAGACGCCATCGCCATCGGCGAAGAGCAACACCCGCAGTTTTGCTGAGGGCGACACGAGCCGCCCGGTCACCTCCGCCAGCCACTGCCGCGTCGCTTCGAGTTGCGGCTCAAACTCATCGGCCAACGACGCGCCTTCGGCCGACCAGACAAGCACCTCGCCCACATGTCGCACCTGTCCCGGCGCGCCCGCCGCCTTTTCTGCCGCCGCAATTTCGGCCGACAGGTTCGAGGGAAGCACGATCACCCATTTCCGCAAGAGCCGAACCGCGACGAACACCAAGGCGGGCAGCGCGACCTGTACGACAACAAACGTAGGCAGAAGACCAAAGCGATCTCGCACACCCATTGCCACGCCCGCGGCGACCAGCACATTGAGCACCAGCAGATTCCTCCAGTTTCGCTGCGACTGGGTTCGCTGCTCGCTGGCCGCCTGCTCTGCGGAGAGCGTTTTGAACCGCGCTTCATCGCGGCAGGTCGGACATGCGGTGTTGGCATCGTTTTTGCGCGCCGGCGTAAAACGCGCCCCGCATGCCGCGCACTCACGCGCATGCCTCCGCGTGCGCCGGCTAAAAAAGACGAGAAGCCAAATCCACAATCCCGCCATGGGCAGCAGAGGGTTAGGCTTTGGATTGGCATCCAACAACCGTTTGACCTTCTGCAAGGTTGCCGCATCATAAAGATCGACCGTACCACCGTTGGCGACAAGAAAATGCGCGCCGCGAAGACCAGCCGCGAGTTGCGAAAACGTCTCATCGCGGTCTAGCGATTCAAGCGTTGACGCGTCGAGGATGCCGAGTCCAAAGTCCTCCGGAACGGCAACCACATGTCCGCCGGGCAAATAAGCGATGACATTGGCGCGCCAATGGCCGGCCGGCTCCACTGGTGCCTGCCGCGACGCGCGGGTCGCCAGATCAAATGTTTTTATCTGACGAGCGCCGCCGCGAGGACCAACGTTTTCTTCGAGTACCGCCAATGTCCGGCCATCAGGGCTGAATGCCAGATAGTCGGCGGCGCCTTCGAGGGGAAGCTCGTCTCGTAAAGCGATCGTCTCGGCATCGTACACCCGCACGGAATCCATGCCGCCCATCGCCAGCGTGTCGCCGTCTGGTGAAAAAACAAACGACGTCGCATTTGCGAATTGACGCGAGCGCCCAGTGTCGAGCGCATAGAGCGTTACCAATGAGCCGTCGCCGCCAATGTCGGCAAACGCCAGCAATGATTGTGTCGATGAAAACTCGACGTGGCCCTCAGGCCATGATCTTTGCAGAGTTTGGCGTGCTTTACTGTTCACCACGTCCCAAATCTCGATTCCGCGGCGCATGGTAGGAACTTCGACATGCGAAAGCGCAGCCCAATTGCCGTCCGACGAAAGTACAAATGGCCCAGTTGGATCTCTTCCGGTGTTGATCGTCGATCGGCGACGACCGGTGGTCGCGTCCCAGATGAACAATCGTCCGTCGCCCATTGCTGCCGCCGCCGTCGAACCGTCGGCCGACATCGCGATTGCCGTTACGCGGTCGCCTAGGCTGCGAGCGCGCTGCCGATAGCGCCACAGAGGCACGACGATCGCCAGCACCAGCCCGATCAACGTGATCCAAAGCAGCAACCCGGCGAGCGTAAAGCGGCGGCTGGCCATGAGGTGATGCTCCGTTCGGTAAGCACGCAAGAGTTCATCGCCCAGAGGCATTAGTCTACGCCGGACGGCGGCAGGATTGCAAAAGAGCTCGGCATTGTCGCCTTTCGCTCCGCGAAAGTAGCGCTACTTTCGCGGAGCGAAAGGCGACTATGGCGCCCAGGGCATCGGCAAGTCTTAGCACAATGCAACCGGGCGTTTACCTGCATTGCAAGCAGCGGCCGGCCACAAGGGCCGGGACGACCGCGCGGCACCCCATACGCATCAAGTTAAGCGCGCAACCGCCTGTTTGCTCTGTAGGGAACGCCCTCTGTGGCGTTCCGCAGCAGGCGAAATGACCTCAATTCGCAGTTCACGGAACGCCACGGAGGGCGTTCCCTACAGACGTTTTACGGTGGAATCATCCTTAACTTGATGCGTATGCCGGACTACTGCGCGGCGCCCACCCCAACCCCCAATCCCCAACCCCTAGCCCCTAGCCCCTAACTCCGGCCCCTGTCCCCTCTCCCCTCTCCCCTGTACCCTAACCTCATGATCTACCTCGACAACAACGCCACCACGCCGCTGCTGCCGGAGGCGGCTGAAGCGATGGCCGAGTGCGCTCGACGGGCGTTTGGCAATCCGGCCAGCCAACATGCCGCCGGACGCCGCGCGCGGCAGGCGCTGGAAGACGCCCGCGAGGGCATCGCCGAATTGCTGGGCGTCGATCTGAATGGCACGCCCGCCGATCGGCTGGTCTTCACCAGCGGCGGCACCGAGGCCAACAACCTGGCCATGTTTGGACTGGCCGGCGAGCGGCCCGCCCACCTGGTTGTCTCCGAAATCGAACACCCCGCCATCATCGAGCCCGCCGAGTTGCTGGCACGGCGCGGTTGGCAAGTCGACCGCGTGGGCGTGTCGCCGGACGGTCAGGTGATCGTCGAACAGATCGGCGAGCGGTTGCGGCCGAATACGCGGCTGGTGGCGGTGATGCTGGGTAATAATGAGACCGGCGTGCTGCAACCGGTCGAGCCAATCGCCCGGCTCTGCCAGTCGCGCGGCGTGCCCGTGCTCTGCGACGCGGTACAGGTGGCCGGAAAATTGCCGGTCGATTTCCGCCGGCTGGGCCTGACGGCCATGACTATCGCCGCCCATAAGTTTCACGGGCCGATCGGCGTTGGGGCGCTGGTGCTGCGAGCGGGCGTCACGATCGAACCGCGGTTGTTTGGCGGGCATCAGCAGGCGGGGCTGCGGCCCGGCACCGAAGCCGTGCCTTTGATCGTCGGCATGCACGCCGCCTTGGCGGCCTGGCGGCGAGAGCAAGATGCGCGCCGCCAGCGGCTGGAGTCGTTGCGCGAGCAATTCGAACGCACCTTGCGGGCGGAGTGCCCCGGCGTGGTGGTCAACGGCGCCGCCGCGCCCCGCCTGCCGCAGACCTCAAACCTGGCCTTTCCGGGCGTCGATGGCCAGGCGATGGTCATGGCGCTCGACTTGGCCGGCATCGCTTGCTCGACCGGTTCGGCTTGTGCCAGCGGTTCGAGCCAACCCTCGCCCACCTTGCTGGCCATGGGGCTCGACAAGTCGTTAGCCCGTGGTTCGTTGCGTTGCAGCTTCGGCGTGCAAACCACGGCCGAAGAAGTGGCCGAGGCCGCCCGGCAGATTGTGCGAATTTATCGGCGTTCGTAGCAGGCACACTCCGTGTGCCGCAGCTTACCACGACCCGGCCCCGCCTTCACCGGTGGGAAGCCCTCAGCAGTGATCTCGATGGCGGTGCCTGGGCCGGATGGTAAAAGGCTACGGCACACGGAGTGTGCCTGCTACTTTGGCCCTTCCTACGTTGAGCAAACACCGCTCCATCCGCTATAATCAGCGGTTGGTAAATCCTGCATCTTTCGACGTTCTGGCGGCAGTAAGGACGGACCCTGGCTTTGACAAGCGGTGTGGTAACTCTCCCCCTCGCGGGGCGACCGATGACGGACGAGATCGCCTATTTGCGAGAACCGTCTGGCGCTGCGCCGTTTCGTCGCGCGGCGGGCGGCCTCGAACATCGAAGTTCGCGCGACGAACCGCCCCGCGACATCGCCCCGCGCGAGTTCGTGGCCGGTCCCGAAAACCTGCTCGCGCTTTCGATCGTGCAACGGCTGCTCGATGGCGCGCCCGCGGCAAACGCCGCAAAATCGGCAGCCCCGACCAATGGTCACCTTCGCGCCAACACCATCAGCCCATTGGTGCTTTACGGCGTGCCGGGCACCGGCAAATCGCACCTAGCGCAAGGCCTGGCCGCCGAGTGGCAGCGGCTGCATCCCGGCGAGCAAGTCGTTTGCGTCACCGCCGCCGAGTTCGCGCGGCAATACGCTCAGGCGGTCGAAGACCGCACGATCAACCATTGGCGATTGCGGTTTCGCGAGGCCGACTTGCTGGTGCTCGAAGACTTGACCACGCTGGCCACCAAGCCCGCCGCCCAAACCGAATGGCTGCACACGCTCGATGCCGTGGCCGACCGGCTGGGGCTGGTGGTCATCACTTCGCGGCTGGCGCCGCAGGAAATGAACGGACTGTCGACGGGCCTGCAGAGCCGGCTGTCGGCGGGGCTAAGCATCGGCCTGTCACCGCCCGAAGCGGCCGCGCGGCGCGCCATTGTCGCCCGCCTGGTGGCCGCGCGCGGCCTGAAAATCACCGAAACCGCCCTGCGCCTGCTGGCCGACTCGATGCCGGTCACCGTGCCCGAACTGGCCGGCGCGGTGTCCAGCTTGGCGCTAGTGGCCGAGCAATCGGGCAAGCGCGGCGTGCCGGCGACGATCAACGAGCAAAACGTGCGCGAGGTGCTGGCCGGCGGCGAACATCGCCGCGCGCCCACGTTGCAGCACATCGCGCGGCAAACGGCCCGCTACTTTACGTTGCACGTGGCCGAGCTGAAAAGCCCCTCGCGCCGCCGCACGGTGGTGATGGCCCGCGACGTGGCCATGTATTTGGCCCGGCAACTGTCGGGCAAAAGTTTGAAACAAATCGGGCAGTTCTTCGGCGGCCGCGACCACACCACCGTGTTGCACGGCTGCCGCAAAACCGAAAGCCTGATGCAGACCGATCCGCTCACGCACGGCGCGGTGGTCGAACTGCGGCAGGGATTGGCCGGAGCGTGAAGAGCAAATGCGGAGTGCGGGATTCGGAATGCGGAGTGTGACGATGCGACGTCTGTAGGGAACGCCCTCTGTGGCGTTCCGTGAGGGGCGAGTAAACGTCGCGCCGCAGATAGCGGAACGCCACGGAGAGCGTTCCCTACAGAGATGTGTAAAACCTGTTGACCGACTGTTGATGAACATCACGTTTCCAACGTCTACCAACATTCGCGGCGGCAACTGAGAAAAGGCGAGTGAAATCGAACATTCAATCAACACCCAGCCAACAACGGTTGAACAGGTTATCCACCGCCGGCGGAGAGCCGGCAACGTTTGTCCCCGTAACGGATTGCGTCGGGTAATGTGCCGCGAGTGAACAATGCTCGCCGCCGCATTACTACTGCTGCTGTATTGGAAAGCTAAATAACAGAACCCTACGGGGCGATCCACCAAGCCAAAAGGAATTTGTACTGCGATGAAAGTAGTCTGTGATCGTGAAAAACTGATGGGTGCCTTCCAGACGGCCAGCGCCGTGGCGCCCGCCCGAAGCCCCAAGCCCATCTTGCAAAACGTGCGCTTCGATGTCACGGGCGGCGGCGAGGGCGAAGGCATGATGATGGCCACCGACCTGGAAGTGGGCGTGCGGGTGATGGTGCCCGGCGTCATGGTCGAGTCGCCGGGCAGCGCCATCTTGCCCATTGCCCGGTTTGGCTCGATCTTGCGCGAGTCGTCCGATGCCACGGTGCGGTTGGAATCAGACGGGCAAGCCACCATTGTGCGCGGCGACCGCAGCGAGTTTCGC